>NC_022575.1:0-300000 GCF_000477415.1 Mycoplasma parvum str. Indiana
TTGTCGAAAAAAAAATTTTTTAAAAAGTTAGAAAAAGAGTTAATAAATGAATTAGTTAAATTTAAGAGATTTTCTGAAAATGATTTTTATATAGAAAATTTAGAAAATAAATTAATTATCTCGAAAATAAACAGATTATTAAAAGAAGGGTCAGGAAAAACTTATCTTATATTAGGGGAAAAAGGTTCAGGAAAAACTTATCTTTTTAAATGATTATTAAAAGATTTAGAGAATTTTTTATATATTGATTTAGAGAATTTTCAAAAAAATTTTCTTTATTTATTGAATAATTCAAAATTATTTATTTCTTTTTTAAAAAAATGAAATATTATATTGTTAGATAATTTTGAATTATTAGATTCAAAAAGTAAGTTTTATAAAGTAATTGAATTACTTAAAAAAGAAAGAGAAGAAGAGGGAAAATTAAATATTTTTATAGAAAGTTCAGATAAAAATTTATTTGAATATCAAAATTCTTTTTTTGATAAAAATAATATTTTTTATTTAAATTCTCCTAATTCTATTTTTTTAATAGAAATAATAAAAAAATTACTTCAAAAATATTTCAATGAATTGAAAATTACTGAAAGTTCTATTTCTTTTTTGTCTTTATATTTAGGTAAAGATTTAAAAATTTTTATTAATAAATTATTTAAATTATTTTTCTTTTTGCAATGTTTTGAATATAATGTCAAAATTTTAGATATTGATAATTTAAAAAAAATATTAAATGAATTATTTAATTTAAAAGAAAAAAAAGAATTAATTAACTATAAAAATAATTCACAAATAGAAATTATTTGTAAGAAAAAAAATTTTGATTTAAGAAAAATAAAAAGTAAATCTAAAAAGAGAGAGATTGTTTTTGAAAGAGATCAAATTATTTATATTTTGAAGGAAAAATTAAATTTTTCTATTCAAGATATTTCAAAAATTTTATTTAAAAGTGAATCAGGAATAATTTATTCACTTAAAAAAATTTATAAGAGAAGAGAAAGTAATTATTTTAGAGAATATTTTGATTTTTTAATACAAATTTAATTAATAAATTAATTTTTATATTTATGTTTTTGTATTATTAATTAATTTATATATATTTATTAATTAATAATTAATTATGCATTTTTCAATTAATAATAAAGTTAATTCAAAGATTAGAGATTTTTTGAATATGAATATAAGTACTAATTTTTTAACTCAAGATAAAGAAGAAATATTAATTAAAGCTCATAAAGATGAATTATTATTTTTTTCTAATAATGGATTTACTGAATGTAAATTAATTTTCAAAAATCAAGAAATTAAGTATAAAAAACAAGGAGAATCTGTAATAAATGCAAAAATTCTTTTATCAATATTAGAAAATTTAAAAGCTTCTGAAGAAATATGTTTCAAAAAAATAGAAAATTCTCTATTACAAATTTCTTCAAAAAAATTTGAATGTAATCTAATTTGCTTAACTAAAAAAATATTATTTAAGGATATTCATATTGAAGAAGATATGAAAAAAATAACTTTTGAATTTGATTTTCTGAATTTAATAAATTCAAAATTTAAAGATTTTTATAAAAGTTCTAGTAGTCAAATGCAGAAAAATTCAGTTTTTAATACTATAAATTTCAAAAAAGAAAATTTTTCTGAAGAAATCAATATCACTATAACTGATTCTTTTAGAATTCTTTTAGCTATTTTTGAATTACCAAAACTAAAAGAATTGAATAATTTTGAATTTAATTTACCCGTAGAAGTATTGGGTAGTATAGTTAATTTATTTAAAAATGAAAATAATTTAAAAGAACTTGATTTTTATTTAAAAAATGATTATTTATTTATTATTTCAGAAACTTTAAGATTTAAAACCAAACTTTATTCTGGTGGTTATCCTAATTTAATAGTCTTATTTTCTCTACAAGAAAAAATTAATTTTTCTGTAAATAAATCTGTTTTAATTTCAGCAATAGATAGAAATCTATTGCTTTCAGAAAAAAATTTAAATATTACTCTCTACAAAATAATAGACAATAATTTAGTGCTAGAATTTAGAGACTCTTCTAAAGGTTTTTTAAAAGAAGAAATAGAAATTGATAAAAAGAAAGGAGATTTCATTGATTTTTCTTTAAATAGTCTTCATTTAAAACAATTATTGAAGAATATACCTGATTCTGAAATAATTTTTATGATTTCAGAGCCTTTTAAACCAATAATTCTTTTCGGGAAAGAAGAAGGTAAAAATTTTAGACAAATAATATTACCTCTGAAATATAGTTAATTAAATAAGTGAAAATCCTTAATAATTCGATATTTAATTACGACACTAATTTCAGTACTTTTGTCAGAAAAGAAAAAAATTTCAAAATATTAACACATATTTTTATAACTATTTCTGTAATAGTAATTGCCATTCTTACTTCTACAGAAATTAAAAATCTCTTGTATGAATATGTATTTAGATTTTTTATTGTTTTTAGAATGCCTGAATATATTGGAGAATTTTTTAAGAAATTTGTAATTTCAGATTGAAGTAGTATTTCTGAAGATTTTGAGAATTTATTGACCAACTATAGAAGATATGTTTATGGAATAATTTTGGTTTTCACTATGGAAAAAATTAGATTATTTTTTAGATATTTTTATTCCATTAAGAGATGAGATAGATTTGGTTTATCTTATGGAATATATGAAAATAGTAAATTTTTAAAAGTCAAAAAAGAATTACTTTCAACATTAGGAAATGTTTTTAGTTTTGGAGTTTCTTTAATAGTTTTTTTTGTAATTATTGCTTTTTCTATTTATCAACAATTAATTAAAGGAATATCTTTTGAACATAACTTTATGTTTGAAGGAATTATTTTTGCTTGCTTTTTTTGAATAGCAATTGTTGTTTATTTTGCTTTAAATCTTTATCAAAGAATTCATAACTATTATCGAAATTATTTAAAAAATAATGTAATAAATCAAAAAAAAGATGCATGACAAGCTATTCAAAGCTTGTTATGACATTACTTTTTAAATATTTTTGCTTTTGTAATTATTTCTATGAATTTCCCTATAGATCTTTTCTTATTATTTGCTTTCTTTAAATTCATTCCTTGAAAGCTTATTTTCTCTTATTTGAGAGAAAAAAGAGCAGAAAAAAAGAATAATAAATTCTTTTATTACACTAATTCTTTTTTAAATTTCTAGGATAATGTCTTTTTATCCAGTTAAATGTAAAAATTTACCTATTCATGAAAAAGATTCTTTGAATACTAGACAAAAAGAGATTATGAGAATGATAGTAGAGATGTATATAAATGAGAAAGAAGCTATTAGTAGTTTAAATATCAAATCAAAAAAACTTTTTAAATGATCTTCAGCGACAATAAGAAATGAAATGGTAATTCTAGAAAATAAAGGTTTTTTAAAGAAAGAACATAAATCTTCTGGTAGAATTCCCACCAGAGAAGGCTATAAATTGTATATAGATTCTTTAATGGGAAAAATAAAAAGTGTAGATGGAGAAATTAAGACTAAATTAATTGAATTATTTTCTTATAGAAATGAATCAATTGATAATACTTTAAATAAAAGTGCTGAAATTATTTCTAACTTCCTAAATTTACCAATAGTTTTATCTGGAAAAACTAATTTAGATTTAGAAATATTAAAGAAAATAGATTTAGTTGAAATTTCTACTCATGAATTTATTATTCTTGCTGTAACTTCTTCTGGAGAAATTTATAAAGACAAAATTTGAGTAGAAAGATTTAAAGAAAAAGAAGACTTGAGTACATGTGTTTCACTACTGAATGAAAATTTAGTAGGATGTCCATTATCAAAAGTGAATATTGAAGTTAATAAATTATTACCTAGAATTAGAAAAAGTGTTCATCACTATGAATTTGTTTATGAAACAATAATTGCTAAGATTTGTTCTAATATTGTAAATAAAGAGCAATCTTTTTTCAAAATTTATAACAAGAATGCTATTATTTCTCAACCAGAAGTTAAAAATAATCAAATTAGTTTAGAAAGAGTTTTTAATGTTTTGGAAGATTATTCAACTTTTTCTCAATTAAATTTGAATTATTCTAGAACTGGAAAAACTCTAATTAATTTAGAAGGAGCTATGGATGGAATTTCTGTAGCTACTACTATTTTGGATAGTAAAGCTAAAACTAGAAGTATTTCTATTATAGGTCCTTTACGTATGGATTATTTATTAATTAGGAGTTTATTTGAATTTATTAATGATAATTTAGTATTGAATACACAATAATAAACAATAAGATCTAAATGTAATGGTTAAGTTTTAATTTAGTAAGTTTGGCAGAGTCTACACGTAAAGGAAAAAAAGAGGGAAAGTTAGGTGAATTATTACAGTTAAAGAAAGAATATAAAGATTTAGAAAAAGAGAGTAAACAACTAAAGAGTTATTTAAATCAGAATATATTCAGTGCTTTTGATAGCACTGAAAACTCTTCTGAACTTAAATTAGAAGAATTATTTAAAGCAGAACAAGGTTCTTTTGCATTCTTTAAGAAATTATCTAAGAGTGGAGTTTTTGACTTTAATTTTCCGGCTTTGGAAGTTAATAATTTAACAAAATATTATGGAAATAAAAAGCTCTCTTCTTTAACTAATATTTCTTTTAAAGTATTTTTTGGTGATTTTCATGTAATTGTTGGTCCTTATTCTTCTGGTAAAACAACTCTATTTAATTGTTTAATTTCCAAAGAAGAATATGAAGGAGAAATACTATTTAATTCCATTGATTATAAAGGAGATATTTCTAAGATAACAAAAGTTTGTGCAAGTATTAGTTATGAACATGATTTTGATTTATTTAGTAGTCTTGAAGATGTAATTAATACTAAATTGCAAATAGTTGGAGTAGAAGAAAATTGCATGAAGAATTATTTAGATATTCAATTAAAAGCTTTTGGTTTGGAAGATAAAAGAGGTTCAATGATAATAGATCTTTCATTATTGGAAATAAGAAAAGCTCAATTAGTAATTGCTTTAATTTTCGATTCTCCTATTATTCTTTTAGATCAACCTCTTTTGGGGTTACAACATTCAGAAAAGATAGAACTTTTGGAAATTCTATTTAAATTGAAAGCGCAAGAAAGAGCAATTATTTTGACCTCTCATGAACTTTCTGATTTAGCTTCATATGCTAATTCTTGTACTCTTCTATTAGAAGGTAAAACTTATTATTCTGGTTCTCTAGAAAATTTACTATTAGAAAGTAAAAATAAATATTTTATTTCTACTTCAGATAATGAAACTTGCTTAAAACTTCTTGAAAAATATAGTGAAAAACACTATATTAATGAATTGAAAAATTCAATTTATTGTGTTTTTGATGGTAAATTAAATTTCTTATTATTTCAAAGAGATTGTTCAGAACAAAATATTATTTTCTTTGAAATTAGAAAGGTAAGTCTTGAAATTGAAGATATTTATTCTTCAATTTCTAAATTAGGTAGTAAAACTGCTAGATTAGAACTTAATAAGAAAAAATATTTTTCAACTAATTAAAAATTTTCAATTTAGGGATTTCTCCTTCTCTAAGAATTTCTTTTCTATCGTAATCATAAATAGTAGAAGCAATATTAGAGACAGGGCAGCCTGAATAAACAATAATAAATTTATCTCTATAAGTTTTAAAGATATATTTGGCCTCTCTTAAATTTTTTATAGGCTTGCAGCCTGAGATATTAGCGCTGGTGGAATAAAGTGGTCCTAAATGTTCACATAATTTAAGAATTATGGGATTATTGGGCATTCTATAAGAAATGCCTTTATAAACAATAGTTAGAGGTCCTGGTCAGAACCTCTTTAGAATTTCCTTTAAATCATCTGGTATTGGATTAGGTAGTTGATCAAATTTACTTACAAAGAAGATTAATTTTTTTTTAAAGGTCTTTTTTTCATTTCATAAAGTAAATTTTTATTGAGAGAAACTAAAGCAATTTGAGTATCTGTTTCAATTACTAGTGCTTTACCAGTCATTAAGGTTCTATAAATAGTTACATAATTGCTTAAAAATTTTTTCATAAATTTATTACTAATTGAGTTTTTTCTTTTAATAAAAGAAATATTTAATAGAAATAATTTATTTTTTTATTTTAAAGCAGTTAGGGAAATAATATGGAGCAGAATATGAGAATCAAACTCACGACTCAACCTTGGCAAGGTTGTATTTTATCACTAAACTAATTCTGCGAATATTTCAAAATTTAATAAGATAGAAAGAAATTCTACCCTTATTAAATTATTTATTTAGAATAAAGTTTATTTTGTAAAAAATAAATAATAAATTGGAGGAAAAAGAAAGAACTTTAAATGAATATTCTTGATGACAAGTTCATTGATATTATGGAAAAATGAGAGCAATTACTTTTATTGAAGAATTTATTAAAAATTTTCAACGAATTCAATGAAGTGATAAAAAAAGAGTAATAAAAGAAACTTGTTTTGTTCTAATTATTACTGGAGTTTTAACAATTTTCTTTTATTTAGTTTTTTTATTTAAAAATTACATAATTGGTAATTAATTCTTTAACATTTTTTAAAGTTTTTATTTAGATTGGAAGACAAGTACTATGAAATTCTCAAAATAAAAAAAAGTGCTACCATAGAAGAAATTGAAGCTTCTTATGAAAAGCTTAGCGAAGAAATAGTTTTAAGTAAATTGACTAAAGCTGATAAGAATATTCATTTAGAGTCATTAAGGCAAGCTTATTCTTCTTTAATAGATCTAAAAATGGAAGAAGAGAGAGAAAATACTGGAATTCCCTTTCAGTGATATGTAGCTAGAAGTTATATAGCTAATGAAGATAGATTAATAGAGTCATTATGAGATAAATTGAGACAACATAATTTATCAGATTGTGTAAAAGAAATTATTTCTTTTAAAGAAACAGTAATAGTTGAAAGTGAAGAGATGACTCATGATTCTTCAGAATTACCTAAATTAGCTTTTAAAAATAGTCCTAGTTCTGTTTGAGTTAAGTTAAAGAATGGTAATTTCAAAAGAATTAAATTAACAGTTAAAAGACCTTATAAATGTTTCATTTTCTTTAATATGTTGAGTGATTTTGATTTATTTACCAAAATCAATAGTTGATTACTAGGTTTAACTTTTTTAGATTTCCCTAATTTAAAGGTAATTTCGGAAGAGGACATTAAGAAAATGAAAAGTAATGTCAAAGAAGAAATCCCTAATTTGATGGAATATATAGCTGAAAAAGAATATGAAGTTATTTCAGGTCCGGTAGCTGATCATACTAATGAAAGCTCATATATTTATACAAAAGATGATGAATATGATGATGAGGAAGGAATCCACTTAATGGACAAAAAAGAGGTATTTGTCAATGAAGTGCAGGAAGAAAAAGAAATATTTAGTGCTTCATTTGAAGGTAGTAGAGAAAATATCGTAATAGAAAAATTAAGAATAAATGATTTTGTATTTGTTTCCGAAATGGGAACAAAAGGAGTAGTAATAGCAATAGATTTAAAAGAAAGAATTGTAACAGTTAATATAAATCTTTTTGGTAGAAATCAAACAATTCAATGTAAACCAGAACAATTAAAAGAGTTTTAAAATTAAATTTTTAGATATGCTTTGTAGTTTATTATCTACAATAATTCAGAAAGTTAAAAGCTTTCTGAAACCTTGTGGTTGTTCAGAAAAAGTTTTTAAAGTAGTAAATATTTATTCTCCTATGGACGGAACTATAGTGTCTCAGAGAAGAATTCCTGATGAAGGTTTTTCTGAAGGATATATGGGAGAAGGTCTTGGATTAAAACCTAAAGATAATGGGGAAATTCTTTCTCCATTAGGAGGTAAACTAGAGGTAGTATTTAGAACACAACATGCTTATATCATTAGAGAAAGCATTCATAATATTGCAGTGATGTTACATTTAGGAATTAATACTGTTAATATTCCTGCTGAGGAAAAAGCTTTTGAAACTATTTGAGCACAAGGACAAGATATTAAAGAGAAAGAAGTATTGTGTCAAATGAATTTGGAAACAATTAGGAGAATTATGAAAGAAGAAGAGAAAAAAAGATCTTCAGGTGAAATAAGTGAGGAAGAAAAACCAACTAGTGATATTTCAGCTTTATTAGTGCAAACAGAAAATATGGAAAATAAAAAAGTTGAAATTCTCAAAAAAGATGGAGATGATGTTGAAAAAGGAGAATTAATTATGAGAATAATTTCTTCTCAATAAGTAAAAATTAATTTGATTTTTTCTTTTCTATCAAAAAGTACGAATCACTCCTTCTAGAAGGTAGACTAGCTAGTCCCGGATTAATATCCGGTACTTTCTTTTTACATCCTAGAGGTTATTTTATTTGAGAACAAATTCAATCTTTTTTAAATACTGAATTTGCTAAATTAAATGTTCAAAATGTTTTATTCCCTAGTTTAATACCTTTCCAAAAATTTAAAGAAGAAAGTGAAAATAGTAAGAATTTAGATTTAGATGAAATTATGAGATTACACACAACTAAAGAAAATAGTGTTATAGCTTTAAGACCAACTAGTGAGATATTATTTTCTCACTACTTTAAAGAAAGATTTAAAGAGAGGGAGAGTAAATTACCTATTCTCTTAAATCAATGGTCTTCCGTTTATAGGGAAGAAAGAAATACTAAATTATTTTTTAGAAGTAAAGAGTTTTATTGACAAGAATTACACTCTTTACATGAAAATCAAGAAGATTTAAATAAATATTTAAAAACAATTCATGAAATTTATCAAAAATTATTAGGTGAATTATTATGTATTGATTTCATTTCCGGAGAGAAGACAATTTTAGAAAGATTTCCTGGAGCTCAAAAAACTTTAACTAATGAATGCATTCTTCCGGATGGTCAATCATTACAATTAACAACTACACATAATCTATCTACTTTCTTTTCTGATTTAATGGGCATTAGATATTGAAATAATCAAAATAAAGAAATGCTTCCCTATCAATTATCTGCAGGTTCATCTACTAGATTGCTCGGAGCTGTAGTGGAGATGCACAAAGATGATAAAGGAATTATTCTTCCTTGAGAGCTATCTAAGGAAAATATTGCCGTTTTAATTCTTCAAGGATATAGTGATGAAGATAAAAATCTTTTATCTGCTATTGAAGAGAGATTGAATAAATATCGAATTTATTGAGATGATTCAGCTGCTTCTTTGGGAAAAAAACTTATTAAAGTAGAACAACTTGGAATTCCTTTAACCTTAATTATTGGAGTTAATGAATTAAAAAATAAAAAAATTCTATTGAAATCTAGATTAAATTCTGAAAAATATGAAATTGATCTTTCAAAACTTGAGAGTGAAATTGAAAGCTTTTCGAAAAAATATCAATCAGAGTTATTCGAGAGAAGTAAAAACAAAAAGTTAAATTTAATAAAAGAAAGTTATAAGATGAATGAACTAATTCATTTCATACAAGAAGGTTATTTGGTTTTAGCACCTTGACTAAATGAGCTAGATAATGAAAGACAATTTAAAGAATGTAAATACAATTTTTCTCCTAGATGTATTAAAGAAGAGTTAGATTTAAAAAATACAGCTCAAAGTTGTATTTTTAGTGGCAAAAAAGCTAATTGTTTGGCATACTTCGGTAGAAGTTATTAATTCTTTTTAAAAATGCCAGTGGGAATGAATTTCAGCTTCATTTCTTCAATCTCTCTAGATGAAATGAAAAAGAAATATTCTCATAAATTATTAGAAATATTTAGTAATATACAAACACGAAAAGCTCAAGGAATTGAAATGACAGCTTGGATTCCTTGGGTTTACGAAGATCATTCAGATATTTTTGATCAAATTCAAAAAATAAAAAATGATTGAGTTGCCGATAAAGTTGAAACTGTTGTGGTGATAGGAACCGGAGGCTCCTATTTAGGAGCTAAGGCTTTACTTGATTTTGTATTACCTAAATTTCAACCGAGAGAATTGGAAATTTTCTTTCTTCCTTATTTTGCAAATAGATATGTGGAAGAAACATTAAATTATTTGAAAAATAAGAAATTTGCAATAGTAATAATTTCTAAATCTGGCAGTACTTTAGAAAGTGCTGTTACTTTTAGAATTCTTAGAGAGATGTTATTTAATAGAGAAAGAGAAAATCACTCTAAATATATTATTGCAGTAACTGAAGCTGATAGTAAATTATTTAATTTATCTAAAAATCATGGATATCATATTTTTGAGATTAAACATGGAATTGGCGGAAGATATGCAACTTTAACTCCTGTGGGTTTAGTTCCGGCTATATTAGCCGGAATTTCAGGAAATGAATTAATTAGAGGGGCAAGAGATTGCCATAAAGATTGTTATCATATGGAATTCTCTTTTAATCTTCCTTTTCAATATGCTGCATATAGAAATTATTTTTTTAATGAAAAGAAATTAGCTAATGAATGTTTTGTGTCTTATGAACCTCAATTGAATGGTATTCTTGAAAAGGCAAAACAATTATTTGCTGAATCAGAAGGTAAAGAAGAAAAAGGATTAATGCCAGTAATTCTAGATAATACTCTAGATTTACATTCTGTAGGACAATTACTGCAAGAAGGAAATGTTTCTTTTTTTGAAACAGTTATTTGAGTAAGAGATAAAGAAAGAGTTTTTCTAAGAGAAAGTGTATTTAAAAATGATGATCAATTAGATTGATTAAAAGGTATTAGTTTATTAGAAATGAATCATGCAGCTATGAAGGGAACTGCTCAAGCTCATCAAGCGAGAATTAATAAAGTTAATACCTTAGTATTAAGTCTTCAAGATTGAACTCCTTATACTTTTGGATATTTCTATTTCTTTTTATGTTTAAGTGCAATGTTTTCAGCTTATTTATTTGAAGTAAATCCTTTTGATCAACCAGGTGTTGAAGGATATAAGAGAAGAATGATTGAATTATTAAAAAGAGAATAAAATTAATAAAATTACAAAATTAAAAATTACTCTGATAGCTGCAGATCTCTCCGTAATTTTAAAAAGTTTGGACTTACACTATCCCTCTTATTCTTTAGCGCTTTAATAGCTAGTATCCCCCTCTGGGGGAAACGATATATAGGAATTTCCCTATTTATTTTAGCTTTAATAGGGAATTATTTATTAACAATATATGCAATTCTGAAATTATATAGTAATTTCAAAAAAAGTAATTTATTATTGCACTTTTATTTCATTGCTTTTTTATTACTCCCTTTTATTTTTCCATTCTTATATTTCTTAATGTGAATGGATAAATTAAGTGAAGAATTACTTTATAAATATAAAGAAAAAATGGAGAGAATTCAAAGTTTTGAGAAAAAGATATTATCTCCTACACTTTATACCACTTTATCACCTTATAATACAGATGAATTAGATAATGTTATTAGATACAATTATGCTTCTTATCAAAGACCTTTAAGTAGGAATAATTCATTAAGTTTTGTTATTAAATCTTCCGAACACATTACTTGTATTATCAATATGATTAAACGAGCTAAGCGGTTTATTCATATTGAATACTATATCTTTTCAGAAGGATATATATTTAATTATTTAATACAACTATTTGCTCAAAAAATACAAGAAGGAGTTGCAATTAAATTAATTGTTGATGGTTGAGGAAATTACAAAAAGATTTCTAAGAAAATGATTTTTAGATTAAAAAATTTGGGAATTCAATATAAAGTATTTAATCCATTATTTAAAAGAAATGGTGATTTTTGATGAAATTTCAGAAATCATAATAAATTGTTTATTGTTGATAATGAATTTGCTTTATTTGGTAGTTGTAACATTTCAGATGAATATTTCAATATAACTGATAGATTTTTTCCAACCAGTGAATTATCTTTATTTTTGGAAGGAGAAATTGTTAATTCAATGAATTTATTATTTACTTATCATTGAGAATTAATTAGAGAAAATAATAAAGAATTTGATGTTCTTTTAGATACTAATTATTATTTCCCGCAAGCCAAAAGAAAGTGTGGAAATGTTTCTATTCAATTAATTAATTCTTCCCCTTTAATGGAAAATCAACCTATAAAAACTAATATTCTTCAATTAATTTATTCAGCTAAAAAATCAATTAAGATTTCAACTCCTTATTTTTATCCCCCTCAAGATATTGTGAATGCTTTAAAAACAGCTAGTAAAGCTGGAATAAAAGTACAAATAATTCTACCTAAAGAGGCAGATTTAAATGATAGAATTTTGAGAGTTCATAGAGAGATACTATCTAATTTTTTAGATAGTAATATAGAAATTTATGAATATTTTGGTTTTAATCATGAGAAATTTACATTAATAGATGAAAATACTATTTATTTTGGAACTTATAACTGAGATTACAGATCTTTCTATTGAAATTTTGAAAGTGCTTTAGTGATTAAAAATAAAGAGGCTGGATTAGTAACTAATAAATTATTTGAGGAAATTATGGTTAAAAGCCATAGATTAAGGGATGATGAATTAGTTTTGCCTAAGAGGCTTTTCCCTAATGTTTATATTGGAATAGCAAGATGATGTCAAGCTCTTTCATAAAAATAATAATTTAAATTACATTTAATGAATAATTCAGAAAGTCTTTATTTTGCTATAAATCTTGATGAATCTTTAAAGAAAACTTTAGAGGAAGAATTTAAACTTGAATTTTCTCCCTTAAAGTTATTTGAGTTTCCTGATGGAGAATATTTTTCCAAGCCTACAGTATCTGTTAGAGGAAAAAAAGTATTCATTTTTCATAGTCTTTCTTCTCCCGTGAATGACAATATTATGAAATTATTAATTACTGTAGATGCTTGCAAAAGATCTTCTGCAAGTGAAATTACCTTAATAATTAATTATTTGTCTTATGCTAGACAAGATAGAAAGACTGAGGAAAGATCTCCTATAACTTCTAAATTAATTGCTGATTTAATCAGCAATTCAGGGGCCACTAGAATAGTTACAGTAGATTTACATTCAGATCAAATAGAAGGTTTTTTTAATATTCCTATAGATCATCTTTATACTACCCCTTTATTTGCGGAATATTTAATTAGTGAATATGGAGAAGATATAAAGAATTTCACTATAGTATCTCCTGATTTTGGAGCTACTAAAAAAGCAAGGATGTTATCTAATTTACTTTCTATACCTATAGTTATTATGGAAAAATTGAGAGATAAAGAGGGAAGTATTGAGGAACATAATATTTATGGAAAGGTAAATTTCAAAAAATGTTTAATTTTAGATGATATTATAGGTACTGGTGGTACTGTTCTAAAAGCTTCTAGAACTTTAAAAAAGTTGGGAGCAGAAACTGTTTTAGTTTGTGCTACTCACGCTTTATTTAATGGAAATGCTTGAAAAGCTTTTGAAGAAGCTTTTGAAGAAGGAATAATAGAAAAAGTAATAATTTCTGATAGCATTCCTGTACCAAAAACTTATAAATTCATTAATATAGTAAGTCTTGCTAGACTATTATTTAATGTCATGAAAATTTATGAAAAAGGTTGTGGCTCGGTTTCCAAGATTTATGAAGATTGAGCAATAAAAATAATTGAAAATAGAGCCAGAAAATAAAAAAATCAAATTTTATTAATTTTCTTTATGAAAGTGGAGTAATTTATAACTCTACCCCTTTATGTAATTTAGCTAATTTAATAGATTCCGGAAGTGGAATCTATTTAGGTTTTGATTTAACCGCCCCTTCTCTTCATTGAGGGCATTATCTTCTATTATTAGTGCTCAATAAAGCTTCTGAATTTGGCATTCAAACAGTACTAATTTTGGGAGATTTTACTACTAAAATAGGAGATGCTTCTTGAAGAAAAGAAGATAGAAATATATTAGGAGAAAAAGAAATTAAAGATAATTTGTCGGGAATTAAAGAACAATTACAAAAGCTTTGCCCTAATTCAGAAATTGTTCTAAATTCTTCTTTTTATGAAGAATTTTCTATAGAAACAATTTCTGAATTACTTAAGCACTTCAAATTATCTACTCTATTATCCAAAGATTTTTTAAGTTGTAGACTATCACAAGATAGTCTAACATTAAGAGATGTTTTTTATCCAGTATTGCAATCTTATGATTTTTATAACTTAGTAAAAAATAAGAATATTGCCATTCAAATGGGAGGGCAAGACCAATGAGGCAATATTACTACAGGTATTGAATTTATTAAAAAGAAAGAATCTAATTTATTGGTAGGGGGTTTTACTATTCCTCTATTAACTGACTCTAATGGAGTTAAATTTGGAAAGAGTGGCAAAAATACACTCTTTTTAAATGAAAAATTAACTTCACCTTATAAGGTATATCAATATTTTTGAAATTTATCTGATGATAAATTAAAAGAATTATCCATTTTTTTATTCAATAGTGAATTGAATGTGGGAGAAAAAATAAATCAAAAAGAGAAAGAAAAGATAATTGAAAATTTATTTTGTGGGGTTTATTCTAAGGAGAAATTTCAAGTAATTAAAAAAATCTCTTCTTTTTTATTTTCTAAAGAAGAGATAAAAAATAATAGTTTTACTGAGACTGATTACAAAGAATTATTCAAAATTTTACCTTCTTATCAGTCAAAAGAATTAAATAATATTTCTAATATATTAATTAATTTAGGCTTTTCTTCCTCTCATAGTGAGTCTAAAAGATTAATAGAAAAAGAGAGATGTGTTTCTTGTTTTTCTTATTATTTTCAAAATCATAAAGAAATGTTAAAACCAGAATTATCCAATTCTTCTTATTTTTTAATTAAGAAAGGTGAAAAAGAATTTGGTATTTTTCACCTTTCTAATAAAAATTAAGTAATAATATGCTACTAGCCAATATAATTCAAAAAATCTTAACTAGAAAAATTAAGCATAATTTTTTGGCTAAAAGAATTACTGAAAAAGATATAGATCTTATTTTTGAGGATTTAAAAGAAGAATTTATTAAATCTGATGTTAATTTAAAGGTGGCTACTCAATTCTTTCAAGAATTGAAGGATGTTTTAATGGAAGAAAAGAAGATTTTTTTAGGAAAAGAAGAAGTTCAAAAAGAGCTCTATTTAAGAATTAGGGATAAATTAATTGAATCATTAGGGGAGAAATCAGAAGTTTTAAAAATAAAAAGAAAAGGGACTAACAAATATTTATTAGTTGGTGTAAATGGAGTAGGTAAAACTACTACAGTAGGAAAATTAGCTTATTATTTACAGAAAAAAGAGAAGCTTGAAAATATTGAAGTAGTTAGTTTAGATTACAATAGAGCAGCTGCATTTGAGCAGCTTCAACAATTAGTTACTCCTTGAAATATTCCATCTTCTTTTATTCCAGAATTAACTTCTACTGAAGAAGTTAATAAATTTAAGGAATTTTTAAGTTCAAAGACTTCTCAAGCTATTCTTTTTGATAGCGGGGGTATTCTGCCAAGTTCCCCTGAGAGCTTAGATTATTTAAAAAAGTTATCAAATTTAATAGAGCCTACAGAAACAATTATTGTTATAGATGCCCTATCAGGACAAGAATCATTGGATATAGTAAATATTTTTTATAATACTATCCATATAGATAGTATTATTGTTACTAAATCAGATTCATTATCTCCATTAGGGGCAGCTTTATCTTCTCATTATTTTTTAAAACTTCCTATTAAATTTTTGGGTGAAGGGGAACATATACAAGATTTAATACCTTTTTATCCAGATAGAATTGTTTCTAGAGTTATAGGAGAAGGAGATTTAGTCAGTTTAGCTGACAAAATTGTTGATAAAGGTGTTAATACTGGAAGTGCAGAAGATATGTTTTTCAAATTTTTGCAAGGTAAATTTGATTTAGAAGATTTAATTAAACAATTTAAAGAAATTAAAAAGATAGGTTCTTTTAGCGGAGTGCTTAAAATGTTTCCTAAATTAGGAAAATTATCTTCTATAACTTCGACTAATTTAGAGGGATTAGAAAATGAATTTATAGCTTGGGAATATTTAGTTCAATCAATGACTGATTATGAAAAAAAAAATCCTAAAGTCTTTAAAACAGAAAGTAGTAGAAGAGTTAGAGTTATTAAAGGTTCTGGTAGAAAACCAGAAGAATTAAATCAATTATTAGCTAAATGAGCTGCAAGTAAGAAAAAATCTGAAGAAATGAGTAAAAAATTAGCTGGAAATCAAATGGATTGAAATCATCTTTTTTCATTCATGAAATAATAATTAACTAGTTATTATAAAAAATATAATAATCTCAGGGGTTAGAAGTGTAGCAATAGCTCAATTGGGATAGAGCACAAACCTTCTAAGTTTGCGGCTGTAGGTTCGAGTCCTTCTTGCTACGCCATTTTTATTAATTAATTCAAAATGTCTAAGTACGAAATAATGTTTTTAATAGATGCTGAATATGATGAAGAAGGAGCTAATAAAGTTGTTTCTCCTTTATTAGCTCTCTTCGAAAAAGAAAGTGACTATAAATTAATTATTAATTGAGCTGTTAAATTAGCTTATCCAATTAAAAAAAGAAAGAATGCTCATAGATATTTAATTAATTTTGAAACAAATGATATTTCAAAAATAGAGGAATTCAAAAGATTATTTTCTTTAAATCATCAATTTTTAAGATATTTAGTTATTAATTTAGAAAAAACTTATGGATATAAAAATAGTATTAATCCTAAAAAAATTGCTAAAGCGCAGAGAAAAGCGCAAAAATATGAAGAATTCAGAAGTAAAAGACAAAGTAGAAATTATGATAGAGCTCCACAGAAAAATTATTCACAAACAATATAAATTAGAACTTGTTACCTAGAGGTTATTTAATAGGAAATTTTACTTCCGATCCAGTTCCAGGAATTACTAATTCTTCTTTAGATTACTCTAGATTTTCTGTTGCTTGTAGTGAAAATTATACTAGAATTAATCAAAGTGCAAAAACTCATTTTTTTCAATGTATAGCTTGGGGGAAAAGAGCACAATATATTTCCACTTATTTAAAGAAGGGAGATAGTGTTTTTATAGAATTTACTCTTTACACTAATAACTACACTAATATGGAAGGTAGAGTAGTTAAAAGAATAGATTTACAAGTGGAGAAAATAGAAATGTTATATCAAAAATTACATAGAAATTTTGATTCTGGTACTATCTCTACTGATAGTAATTTAGAAGATAAAGATTTATTGCATAATCAAAGTAAACAAATTATTACTAGTGCAGAAACTTGCAAATCTAATGAAGAAATAGAATTAGATTTAAGTGAAATTTATAAATCTAGTGAATCTTCTTCTACATAACATTAAAAATATCTAATTTGAAAGTAGAAGAGAAAGATAAAACGATAATAGAAGAAAATAATTCTACTCCTATTAATAATCAAGATAATAAACAGGAAGAACAAGTTCAACTTTCTTCTGAAAATAAAACAAACTATTTTACTAGAAATCCAAGATTAAGAAGAAATAAAAAATTTAAAAAAGTTTGTTGACTTTGTAGAAGGGGTATTTTAACAGTTGACTATAAAGATACAGAATTTTTAAAAAATTATTTAAAGAGATATAACAAAATATTGATTCATAAAATTTCAGGTAATTGCCTTAAACATCAACATCAATTATCTCAAGCAATTAAAAGAGCTAGATATATATCTCTTTTGCCTTTTGTTCCTGAATAATTTTTTAAATAAATTATTAATTAATTTTTTTTAATTAAGTTTTTTCCTCCTCAATGTGAGGGGAGAAAACTAGAAAAGTTTTAAGTGGAATTGAGATAGAAAAAGCTGAAAAAGCTATTCTTTCCTCTTATATATATAACTATTTGGAAGTTATTAATTTTTCTGAATTAGAGAATATTCCTCTTGATTTCTTTGAAAAAGAAGAATCAAGAGCAATTTTTAAAGTGCTTTTAGATATGGAAGTTCAAAGTAGAGGTTATGACCCTATCTTAATTTATGAAACATTAAAAAAACATAATAATCAAGATATTGAGCTTCTAAATAAGTGTTCTACTTATTTAGAAACATTACCTAGAGAGGCTCAATATATTAATTTCAGAAAATATTTATCAATATTACGAAATAATTGAGTTAAAAAAGAATTAAATAATTTATCTCAAGAAATACAAAAAACCGAATTAAATCAAAATAATATTGATAAAGCAGTACAAGATTGACATGATTTATTTATCAATATTACTACTAAAAATAGCAAATTAAATTATTTATTATCTTCAGAAGTCTTACAATCTTATGAAGAATTAATAAAAAGAAATCAAAATGATAAAAACAGTTCTTATTTAAGAACTGGTTTTCCCACTTTGGATTCGAAAATCAAAGGTTTTAAGCCGGGACAATTTGTGGTGATAGCTTCAAGGCCTGGAGTGGGAAAAACTACTTTTGCTATAAATTTAATAGAAAATAATTTATCAAGAATATTGTTTTCTAAAGAAAGTGATAAAAATTGCGCTATAGGCATTTTTTCTTTAGAAATGACTAATGAAGCTCTTATGGAAAAATTAATTTCTTTAGATTCTAAGACTGAATTTTCCATTCTTAGTAGAATAATGGAAGGTAAATCTATATCAACGCAAGATTTAGAAGTTATTAATTCTACTAAGCAAAAACTTTCTAAAACTAATTTATTATTTTGTGATGATGTAAATATTACTTTAAATAAGATAATTGCAACAATTAAATTTTGAAGTCGTAAATATGAACTTAAATTAGTAGTAATTGATTATCTTCAATTAATCAATTTGCCTTTAGATAAAGAATTAAATAATATTAGTACTCATCAACGAATAAGTATTATCTCTAGACAATTAAAAATATTGTCTATAGAACTAGATATATGCATTCTTTCCCTTTCTCAATTGAATAGAAAATTAGAAGAGAGAAAGGGAAATGAAAAAATACCTATGTTATCTGATTTAAGAGATTCAGGCTCTATAGAACAAGATGCTGATATAGTTATTTTTCTATATCCTGCAATTAAACAGGTTAATGAAGAAGAAGATTTTGAAGAGGATAGCAATGAAAGAAATAATTCTTTAGAACAAATTGTTCTAAAGATAGGAAAAAATCGACATGGACCTGTCGGTAGCATTCGATTTAAACTAGAGAAAACTCTGGGTAGATTCTCTTTAAATCGTTAGATATTATATTTCTTCTAGTAAATTGGTGCGTTTAGAGGGGATCGAACCCACACATCTTATTAAGATACTAGCTCCTAAGGCTAGCGCGTCTGCCAGTTCCGCCATAAACGCACTGCTTTCAATTGTATTCGGCAAACTGGTGCCGAATACAGGATTCTAACCCGTCTCATTCGATTACAAGTCGAACGCTTTTACTACTAAGCTAATCCGGCAATGGTGGAATGTAAGGGATTTGAACCCCTGACCTACTGCTTGTAAGGCAGTTGCTCTCCCGCTGAGCTAACATTCCAATTTGGCGATCTGTATGGGATTCAAACCCATGCATGCATGCGTGAAAGGCATGTGTGTTAATCACTTCACCAACAGACCTTTAAAATTGGCGGCCACAGCAGGGATCGAACCTGCGACCAAACGGTTAACAGCCGTTTGCTCTACCACTGAGCTATATGGCCATATTTAAAAATAAATTAAAGATTTAATCTCTAAACATTGATTTTTAAAAGATAGTTTAGAGAATCTCTAAATCTTTTAAATTTTAGATTTTAAAGTAGGTAAACAATAAGTTAGTAATTCATATTAATTTAATAAACTTCTAATTTTTTAATGTCAACTTTTAATACTTCTTATAACAATCAAGAAGCAAAGTTAGATTCTATTGATACTAAACAATTAACTTTCAAAGTTACTGGAGGGTTATCTTTTCAGTATTTTTGAACTTTAAAAGACAAAAAGAAAAAAATAATGCTCATTTTACTTCTTTCTTTCTTTTCAGGTACTCTTAACTTCTTTTTTGTAGAAAAAATAGGTCTTTATAGCCCCGGAATGTTTTCTATCTGACAATCTATAGCTAGATTGTCAAAAAGTCAGATGGGAAATGGTAGTAAAGCAGTAGATATAGTATATTTACTACTCTTTTGAGTAGTAAATAGTATTATGAATATAGCTTTAGCTATATGTACTTTTAAAGGGATAGGCAAAGAGATGACTAAATATAGTGTTATCTTCATTGTTGGGGCTACCATTACTGGTCTAATATGAAGCAATTTAGAAGAAACTTTAAATCTAAAAGATTTTTATCTCTTTTCCGATCCTTTCAAGAATATTAAAACTTGTCAGCAGAATGGTAGTTATGCAGAAGATAGCATTAATAGTAAATTTCTCATTTGAGAAACTATTAGACCTACATACAATAATAGTGTCGCAAAGAAAGCGACAAATAATGGCGTAATTCTATTATTCCTATATTCTATAGTCTATGCAGCTTTAAATTCTTTATTAGCTTCCCTCCTATATGCTTTAGGAGCATGTGGGGGAGGAATTGATTGAATTATTTTTTACTTATTTAAGACGAAGTCTTACTTCGCAAATAAATTAATTATGTATACTGGATTATTTTTTTCATTTATGTCATATACTTTAGGAAGTTATTTACCATGAGCTCTAAAGTGAGATAATAGCAAACATGGAGGAGTTGGTAGCTCTTATGTATATAACTTCTTTTCTCCTCTATTTTTTGCTATCCTTGCAGCTAACTTTGTAAAGAAATTTATTTTTAGTGTTTTTTATCCAAGATTTAATTTCATTAATGTAAAAATCTTTACTACTATGTGGTTAGAAATAAGAAATGAATTAATTAATAGAAAATTTCCACATAGCTTTACTATAATACCTTCTTATGGTAGTTATAGTTTAAGATCACAAACTCAATTAGAGTTTGTGTGCTTACTTATTGAATTACAGGAGTTAGTTAAAATAGTTAGGAAAATAGATAAGAATTGTTTTATTTGTTCAGTACCTATTAAATCTTTAAATGCCAGAATTGGCATTTAAAAAAGATTTTGAGTAACTGTATGTATAAGATTAGTGCTTTTATTAATGGAGAGCTTATTTCTTCAGAAGGTTTGCCAACAATAGAAGTAATTTCTCCATTAAATCAAGAATGTATTGGTCTAATTCCTTGTTTAGATAAAAAAAGAACTAAAGAATTATTCGAAAGCTCTAAAGAAGCTTTTGAAAAATGAAGTTCTTTAGATTATGATACTAGAGAGAAATTTCTTTTTCTTTTTAGCTCTAAATTGCAAGAAAATTCTAGAGAATTAATTCAAGTAATTAGATTGGAAAGTGGTAAAAGTGAAATAGATGCTAAAAAAGAAATAGATAGAAGTTGTGAATATATTAGTGAAAGTATTCACTTTTTCAATTCACATATAAGAAATCCTAGAGAATATAATTCTGAAAAATATTCTCTTTTATCGGTTGATATTCAAGCTTTATATTACAGAGTTCCTCTAGGAGTAGTTCTCTCTATTACTCCATTTAATTATCCATTGAATACTATGATTACTAAAATAGTTCCAGCTCTTTTAATGGGTAATTCAGTAATTCAGAAATCCTCAATTAATGGATCTATAACGGGATATTTAGTAGCAAAAATATTTAATGAATTGAGCATAGATGGTTATTTAATAACTCCTGGAGTATTAAATTACTATGTGGGAAGAGGTTCCTCTCTTGATGATTTCATTAAAGAAGAAAAACCTGTAATTTCTGCTTTATCTTTTACAGGTAGTAGTGAAGCGGGTTTTTCCATTTCAAAAACTCTTTCGGGAATTCCACAAGCACTTGAATTAAGTGCTTTAAATACAGCTTTATTATTAGATGATGCAGATTTAAAAATTAGTGTTAAAGAGATAATTAAAGGAGCTTTTAATAGTAGTGGGCAAAGATGCACCTCTATTAAAGCTGTTTTTATACCTAAACAATTGGAGGAAGAATTTTCTTCGTGTTTATTGGAAAGCTTAAAGAAAGCTAAATTAGATAATATTCCTCTAATTAATATAAAAGCTTTAAAAAAAGTAGAAGAAGCTTATAAAGATGCTTTAAATAAAGGAGCATCTTTATTAAGCTCTTCTATTAATTGAGAAAATCAAAAAGATTTATTTATTTCTCCCATAATTTTTTCTAATATAAGTTCAAATATGATAATTGCTGCTCAGGAAATATTTGGACCTATTCTAGCAATAATAACTTATGATAAGTTGGAAGATGCTATCTTCCAAATAAATAATTTAGGTTATGGTCTTCAAGCGTCTATTTTTAGTAAAAATATAAAGTTTGCCGGAGAAATAGCTTTAAAAATAGATGTTGGAAGAGTAAATTTAAATCTAGCTCCAGCTAGATCTCCCGACTTATTTCCTTTTCCTGCCTCAAAGAAGTCAGGAAATAGTGAACAAGGAATAATTAATTCACTATATTTTTTCTCTAAATTTAGAGGAATAGTTTTTAAAGAAAAAAATATTTAGTTTTTATTTATTTCATTAAAAAATGCTATTAAAATTTAAAATAGGTTCTTTTGGTTAATTCTAAGAGCTTTTAATACTCGTTAATAATGAATATAGAAGATCAAAACGGTCAAAATAAGTTGAATACTTCAACTTATGATGATAGCTCCATACAAGTTCTTGAAGGTCTTGAACCTATTAGAAAAAGACCTGGAATGTATATTGGTTCGGTTGGAATTGAAGGGTTACATCATTTAATTTGAGAAGCATTAGATAATGCAGTAGATGAAGTTACAGCCGGATATGCTTCTCAAATTAAATTAACTCTTGAAGAGAATCATATAGTTAGTGTAGAAGATAATGGAAGAGGAATTCCTATTGGAATTAACTCCCAAACAGGATTATCTAATGTAGTAACTATATTTACTTACCTCCATGCTGGGGGTAAGTTTGATAATTCTAGCTATAAAACTTCAGGAGGACTTCATGGTGTAGGTATTAAATGTGTAAATGCCCTTTCCACTTTTTTGGAAGTAAATATATGTAGAGAAGGAAAAGAGATTTACACTAAATTCTCTAATGGTGGTAAGGTAGAAACTGAACCTTCCACTATTAGAGAAGGAGTAACACAAACAGGCACAAAAATAAGATGACAACCAGACTTTACTGTTTTAGATCCTAATTCTTACGATTTGGAACTTATTAAAGAAAGAATAAAAAATCTTTCTTTCCTTAATAAAAACATTTCTTTTTATCTAGAAGATAAAAGAACAGGAGAAAATATAGAGTTTTTATCTGAGCAAGGATTGACAGATTGAATAGGAGAAATAAATCAAGGGACTGAAGTAGTTCATCCCATTCAAAATATTTTTATTGATGAAAAAAAGATACAAAGGAAAGGGAAAACAAAAATAATGAAATGTGAAATTTCATTTCAATATGTATCTAATAGAAATAGCTCAATAATTCATTGTTTTTGTAATAATATAAAAACTCCTCTAGGTGGTACTCACTTAGAAGCGGTAAAAGAAGGGATTCTTTCTTGTGTCAGGGAGGCTGCAGTCGAACAAAGAATGATTAAGAATCAATATGAATTGATTAAAGATGATATAGTTGCTGGAATTAGTTTAGTAATATCCCTTTATTATGAGGAACCCTCATATAAAGGACAAACTAAAGATAGCTTAATTAGTAACGAAATAAAGCCAATATTAAAAGAAGAAGTTCATCAATGACTTCATAAGTCATTTGAAGAAGATGTAGACAGTTCTAAATTACTATTAGAACATATAAAAAGAGAATATCTTAGAAGGCTACATAGAGAAGAATTTAATGAAATGAGTAAAAATGTTCAACAGGAAAATTTATTAGGTTTTGCGGAAAAATTAGCTGATTGTACTATTAAGGATAGAGCTTGTTCAGAGCTCTATATAGTAGAAGGAGACTCTGCCGGAGGTTCAGCTAAAGGGGCTAGAAATAGAGAATTTCAAGCAATTTTACCTATAAAAGGTAAATTAGCTAATGCAAGCAAGAATACTAAGAAAATACTAAAGAATGAGGAAGTAGCTAATTTAATAAATGCAATTGGTTGTTCTTATGGGAGTGCTTTCGATATCGAAAGCTTGAAATATAACAAAATCATTTTAATGACAGATGCAGATGTTGATGGCTCCCATATTCAAGTTCTTATCTTGAATTTTTTCTATCAATATATGAAGAATCTTCTGGAATCAGGTCATGTGTATTTAGCAAGACCTCCGTTATATAAAGCTTCATCACGTAAAGAAACAGTATATCTCTTTACTGATGAAGAAAAAGAAGAATTTAATAATACAAAGAATAAAAATAGATCTTTTGAAATTAGTAGATTTAAGGGATTAGGAGAAATGTCTCCCTCCCAACTATGGGAGACAACTATGGATCCTAAAACAAGAACTCTTTCTCAAATAAAAATAGAAGATGATGAGGAAGCACAAAAAACTATGGAAAAACTAATGGGCAAAAAAGTAAAGCCTAGAAGAAAATTTATTGAAGATAATTATGATAAGGCTATGTTAGATATTTAACTATGAACGATACGTCTCCCAGCAAGATTAGTAAAATTCTGGAAATTATTGCTTCCTCAAAGGTTGAGGAAGGGAATATTACTACTACTTGCGATCAATCATTCCTAAATTATTCCTTATCTGTAATTACTTCTAGAGCCCTTCCCGATTTACGGGATGGGCTAAAACCAGTTCACAGGAGAATATTATATGCTGCTTATGAAGAAAGATTATTTAATGAGGGTAGATTTAAAAAGTCTGCAACACTTGTGGGTGCAGTAATGGGATCTTATCATCCTCACGGTGATAAGTCCATTTATGATGCTTTAGTTAGATTAAGTCAAGACTTTAAAATGAGATATCCTTTACTAGAAGGTCAAGGGAATTTTGGCTCTATAGATGGAGATGCTCCGGCAGCTATGCGTTATACAGAAGTCAAAATGAGTAAATTAGGGCAAAAATTCCTGGAAGGAATTAAAGAGGAGTGTGTAGAATTTCTAGATAATTATGATGGCTCTAAAAAAGAGCCATCAGTATTACCTATTATAGCGCCTTCAATACTTCTTAATGGTAGCGAAGGAATTGCGGTTGGTATGGCAACTAAAATTCCTTCGCATAATTTAAAAGAAGTATGCGAGGCTGCAATAGCTTTAATCGATAATCCTCAACTAGAGGATGAAAGGTTGATTGATTACATTAAAGGTCCTGATTTTGCAACTGGTTGCGAAATTTTAGGTACTGAAGGCATTAAGAAATATCTTAAAGAGGGAATTGGGAAGATTTGATTACGGGCTAAAGTGGAATTGAATAAAGAGAAAAATCAATTAATAATTAGAGAGATTCCTTTTGGGATTGTTAAATCCAAATTGATTAAAAAAATAGCAACTCTTTCTACTATTGAAAAAAAGTCAAAAGAAAGAAAAAATGCTGTTTTACAACGTTTTATTTTAAATATTAGGGATGAATCTAACTTAAAGGAGGGAATTAGATTAATTATTCAATGTAGGGAGGGATCCGATTTAAATGCTGTTTTGAATAATTTGTATAAATACACAGCTTTACAAACACAATATACCTTTAACTTAACATTATTGAATAAGGGAAAACCTGAAAGAATGGGGGTTGGGGGTATTTTACGTAACTATTTAATTTATCAGGTTGAAGTTTTGAAGAGAAAAACCAACTTCAATTTGAGGAAATTGGAAGAAAGAATTCATCTTCTTGAAGGAAGATGAGTTGTTGTGAATGATTTACAAGAAGTAATACGCATAATTACAGAAGAAGAATCACCTGAAGAAAAAATAAAAAGTTATTTCAATGATTCTAAGAGAGAGAATAGAATTCTGCTTTCTGAAAAGCAGATTGATGATATTTTTTCTCTGCCTTTAAGGCAGCTGAAAAAAATAGAAAGGAAAAAATTGAAAGATGAATTAGATGAAAAAAAAGAAAGTAAGGAAGAATGCTTGAAGATGTTGAGTAATGAAAAGGAACAGTTTTTAAAGATTAAAAAAGACTTGAAACAATTGATTGGTGAATTTGATAAAGATCGAAGAAAAACTCAAATCAATGATGAACAGTGTTATAAAATTGGAAAAACTGAATTGATTCCAGAAGAAAACTTAATTATTAAATGTACTTCGGATAATTATATTGGTGCTGTTTTGCTAAATGAGTATAGGGTGTACAAAGGAGTAAGTAAGGGGGAAGAATCAGAACACAGTGAGGACAGGAAATGGGGAGTTAATTCTGCTGTTTTAGTTGCTAGCTCTAAGGAAAGCTTGTATATGTTTACTAATTATGGACGGGTTTATAAGATTGAAGCTCATTTGGTTAAGGTAGGAGAAAAGAAGAGATGACCAAAAAATCCGGAGAAATTAGATAAAAGAGTCAATTTAAAGAAAGGAGAAAAAGTTGTGAAAATTATCACATTTGGGGGAGATGTGGACACTAAAAATAGGAATTTATTTTTAGTGTCTAAACGAGGCTATATTAAGAGACTAAAGCTCGAGAATTTGAGATGTATTAGAAAGAATGGTAAACTTGTAAAAAGAATGAAAGAGGGTGATGAATTGGGGGATGTTACCATTGGAAGAGAGGATGGAATTATAATAATAGTTACTAGGAAGGGGAAAATGATTAAATTTGATACTAAGAAAGTTAAACTTAGAGGACGGTTGAGTGGAGGGATTAGAGGAATTAGACTCAATCAAAGTGTAACAGATGAAGTTGTTGGAGTAAATGTGGGAAGTAGTTACGGATGGGATGTTATTGTAACGAAAAGTGGTCAGATTAAAAAAGTGAAAAGCACACTGATTAAAACGAAGAATCGAGGAGGAAAAGGGATTTGTGTGAGTAGAGTGGGAGAAGAAATTGCTGCTGCGCTTTGAGTTGATGAAGAAGACTGAACAAAATTCATAGTTGGAACAAAGAACGGAAAAATTGTAAGTGTGGAATGAAGTAATATTCCGGAACGGAAACAAAGGGTATCGCGAGGGAAAGATGTAATTAAATTAGATAAACGTAAAAGAGATTCAATTGATTTTTGTATTAAGACTTAATATTAAGTTTTTGAAAAAAGAGAAATAAAATAAAAATCAGAAAGGTCTGGAAGAGAAATCTCTTCCAGACCTTTCTGATTAATTAATCATTTTGAAAGATCACAAAGCGGAAATGTGGGTTTCTAGAAGAAGTGTGTGAATTTTTATCAAAAGAAAATGACATTAAAAAAGAAACAGAGGAACCAATTAGTAATGATACAAAGGCGTTTTTTAATTTGGATTTTGTTATTTGCATTACAATATATATTATAATAATGAATGAAAGATAATCGAAGGGAAATGTATAATAGAAATAAGAAGATAAGCGTTAGAAAAGATTAAAAATGTTACTAAAACACGCTCCTAAGATCGTGTGGGTTTTTGTTCCAGGAGCAGTGGGGGCAGGGGGAACACCTACTATGTATTATTTTTTTGGAGGAAGAGAAATAAAAGAACTGATTAGAAAATATGGGGAAATTGTAAAATTTGGGGATTTAACAACCCAATCGGGGTGACTCTATACCACCCCGATTGGGGTTCACTGGGAAGATATCTGTGAATTTTGAAAGAATCAGAAGGAAAGGGATTCTGGTAGTGAATGTGAAGATATAAGAAAAATGTATGAGGAGGGTAAAATTGATACGATATGGGTGGATGGAAGTGGTTTTGAAGAAGGTAGAGAAAGGGATGTAAGTGAGGAAAGGATGCGTACGGTACAAGAGGAAAATTGAGGGAAGGAAATTAGGTTTGATTTAAATGCAAAAGGAGACGAAACGTTGAATGAAAAATGAAATGGTATAAGAGAAAAAATCAGAAAATATTTGGGAGAACAAAATGGGCATAATCTAAAAAAAGGAAGGAAATGTTACAAAAGAGACAAAAAGGGAATTGTGTTCAATTGGTTTCAAGGATGAATAAATAGTTGCATCAGAAGAGAATCAAATGGGGGTAACAAAGAGAGAGTGTTGTTTGAAAAAACAGCTTGATTAATAGCAAGTAATGCAATGTCTATTATGGATTCAGCTCTAAGGATTAGTTTGACTAAAAATGATCTCGCAATTAGGTTTGTGACAAGGGAAGGAAAGATAAAAGAAATTTTTAGGCTTGGATGGAAAAATGGGACAGAACGAGAGACTTGGGATGGACTAGTGGTAAGAGGTGAATGAATTAAAGAATTTGGGTATGCACATAAAAAAAATGACAAAAATTTAAGATGAGGAGAAAAAGTGAAAACGGGTAAATTTGGTTGGAACCCTGAAAGTGAAGAAAAGAGAAAAATAGCATTTGAGTAATAAAAAAGAAAATAAAACAAAGAACCATAAAAATCATGTTTGATTTATTTTTAAAATTTGATAAAGGGTACTAGTTAAGTTATGATTTTTTTTCAAACAGATAGTTTTTCAAAATTTTTAGTTTTTATATCTTTATTGTTTATATTTTCGTTTTCATTGAATTACTGGAAAGATTCAAAAGGAATGACTTGAGAAGAATTTTTTCGATGATTGTTTGATACTCTAAAGAATAAATGAATTTTGGCTGTTAGAAATTTAATGAGTATTTCTTTTTGAAAAAATTTATGTTTTAGAGTAAAACGTTACTTTAGACGTAAAAGATTTGGTTTTGGTAGAAGAGGTTTTTCTACTGAGGGAGAGTTTTGTTTGCCTCCTTGGGTTGAAGATGATCTGGATTGTGAAGATGATGAAAAAGATAATGAAGGAGAAGAAAAGAGTGAAAAAAATGAAGAGCAAGAGTTGAGTACTGAAGAGTAAGTAGTTTTTCCTCTTCTAAATTTTTAGAGAGGATTTTTTGCTAATTTATAAATGGGGATAAAATTTTGGTTTTTATGGAAAACCAATAGATGATATTTAAAATTATTTAATGTTTTAGATAAAATAATTGATAAAGGATAAGAGTATGTTAGTTATTTTTACAAAGCTTGAAAAGATATTTTCTATTCCTGAAGAGAAATTTAATATTGGAGAAAGAAAAGGAGAAGGAATTAATTTAAAAAAATATCTCTCACAGGGGGATATAGTAAAGGATATTATTCGCACTTCTGAAGAGAGTGATTTATTAATTTTTACTGCTTTTGGGAGAGTTTATAGAATAAATTCGAATAAGGTTCAAGTATTAAGAAAAGCAAGTAAAAAAGTTGAATTGCAAGATGTTAGAGAATTATTAGATTTGAAAGAACCAGAATTTCCTAGTATTGATAAAGTAGTGAGAATTATTTCAGCAGATCAAAAAGATTATCAAAATAATCCCTTTGCATTCCTTGGTACAAAAGAGGGTATGGTTAAAAAGATGTTTTTGGGGGAGTTTCAAAGTGTTAGAAGGTCTGGAGCAAAAATTATTTCATTGAGAGGAGATGATGATTTACTTGATGTGAAAATAATAGGCAAAGATGATGAAATTTTTTTGACTTCAACTTCAGGTCATCTTGTTAGGTTTAAGTCTAGTGAAGTTAGGGAAATGGGAAGGGAAGCTATCGGAGTGGAAGGAATTAATTTAAGTAATAAAAAGGATCTTCCTAATTTTCAAGTTATATCGATTTCTTGTAGAACAGAAGGTGAGGAGATATTTACTTTAACAAGAAAAGGTAAAAGTAAATATACTAAATTGGATGAGTATAAGTTAACTGGTAGAGGGCGAAAGGGAATGTACGCTTATAAATTTAAAGAAAAAAATGGAGAATTGCTTACTTGTTTTGCTATTTCTGTCTTTAATACTTCAGAATTTCTTTTTTTGATAACAAGTAGTGGAAAAGTTGTTAGATTAAGAGCAGATGCAATTTCCAGCAGAAAAAATAGAGCTTCAGCTGGCGTTGGAATTATTAGATTAGACAAGAAAAAGCAAGAAGAGGTAGTTCATTGTTTTAAATATATGGAATTCAAGAAGTAAAATAATTTTGAGGAATTTGAATTTTATTTAATTAAAAATTTCTAATGTTTTTTCATGATTGAGCTGCTGCTGGAGGAGTTATGGGAGGTGTTATACCTTTTGTTATTGGTTTAGCTTATTATATTTGTCAATTCATAATAAAAGCTAAACACGAGGGTTGAAAAAATGTAAGTGTTGAGGAATGGAAGGAGTTTGGTAGAAATATTGAAGGAGGAATAGAAGGTATTTTGGGGAGTGCCTCTAAAGTTCCTAAAGTAGATTTACATTGCGAGGAATGTAAAAAAAGGGCGGAAGAAATGAATAACTATATAGAAAGTTTGAATCAGAAAGTTGAAGCTTTGAGGAGTAAATTGATGAATCACGTTAGCAGTAGAGTTGAATCTACTTTAAATAGGGGTTTAGATCAAAAAACAATGCGGGAAGAAGAAAAAGATTTAACAGATACAGTTGTTTCGGCGTCTAACGATGGCGATGATACTCAGGACACCATAAATAGCGAAGAATTAGAACAATCAACTACCACCGCTCCAGAGGTTTTAGAAGGAGGGGAAATGGAGTCTTTGGGATTAGATTAATTTTTAAAAAATAAAATTTAATTAATTTTTTATAAAAAAGAGGCTTTAAAGCCTCTTTTTTATTTAAGAAGAGTGGGATTAAGTTATAAAGCCAAATGAGATAATTCTTAATTAAAGTTATTTATTCAAAAAAATTTTATGCTTTTTTATAAAAATATGATATTAAATAAATGGAAGTTAATAATAAAAAAGAAAAATTTATTTTTAAATTAGAAAAAGTAATATGTTTTTAATAAAAGAAATTATTAAAGCTATAATTGCGATAATTACTTTGAATGGTTTTATTGGAGGAAAAAACTACGAAAATACAAATTTACAAAATGAAATTCATGACGAACAAAAAGATAAGAAAGATTTAGAAATGTCGATAATAGATAAAAAAGAAGAAATAGCGAAAAATATTATTACAAATCATGAAGTTGTTAATAAAGTAGTGGACAAAAAGAACGATTTACTAGTAAATTTTTATTTAGTTTTATTAAGGAATTTTTTGTACAAAATGCTAGCTTGAAAGAGAAAAATTAAAAAAAATAATTTTTCAAGAAAGAAGAAAAAATATTTTAAAAAGAAACTATGGATAAACAAAGAATGAAAGACAAAAGAAAAAGATGATAAGCAATAATGAAGAGAAATTTAGAGATAATTTTTTTGTTTTTAATTAAAGCTATTTAGTACTAAATAGCTTAGCACTATTAATAAGAAATTAAATTTTTGTGTTAACAAAAACTGTTAAAATTCTAATTTCAACTTCAATATTAGGAGGCACATCCTTAATAGTTGGAAATGGGTATTTATATAGAGAAGAAATTAAAGACTGAATAGATAGCTTTGATACTAAAAAAGTAGAAAGAAAAGAAAAATTAAAGAAAGAAGAAGAGGAGGTATTACTAGAATCTGTCTGAATTTATTGAGATAAAGGGGAGAAGAAAAAAGATTGTAGTTTGCAAAGAAAAACTTTGCAAGAGAGCGAAGATACCAATCTTATTATTAATAATTCTTCTCATCCATCACACTCCAATGTTTCTTGCGAAACATTATGATCTCAAGAAAAAGATTCTAAAAAAGAAGGGTTTTGAATAAGAGGTGAAAATAGAAATGTTAAAGAAATTTTAAGCAGAAATTGGCGAGATTTATTAAACGCTCAATTTGTAGTGCAAAAAGAAAAAGTAAATTCAGATAATATTTCAGATAAATTTAATGAGTTGAATAAGAACTTTTGTTCAATAAATATGAAAATAAAAGATTGAGTTGAGATAGAATGTTTAGTTTATTAATAAATATTTTTAATTAAACCAAACATTTAATTATTAGTTAATTTTTTAAAAAAAGGCTTTTTAAAGCCTTTTTTAATCGTTAAAACATAAAAAATTTCAACAAAACTAAATAGTCTATTCTGCGAAAGTTTAATTTAATAAAATTGTGTCTTTTTATTTAAAAATGACATTAAATAAATAGAAGAAATTTTTTAATTTTTAAAATCTCAAGTCCTCATCAATAGGGCACTCTTTGAATATATATATATAGGAAAAAATATTTTATTATTTTTTATTTCTGAATTGAATAAATATGTTTTAAAAAAAGTTTATTGAGAATTTTTAATTAAAACAACTATTTTAAGTAAATTTGTTTTATTTGAAAAAAGAACAGCATTTGAGGAAATTAACTCATTGAATAATTCATAATAATTAAAAATAAAAACAATGAATATTACAAATTCCAAAGAAATTAAAAAATAGATATTCAATAAAATAAATTCTCAGTAAATATGAAATTATCTAATTTAGTTAATAAAGTTATTTCTTTATTAAGTATTTCATTTATAAGTGGAGGGGGAATTTCTTTAATAATTGGTTTAACTGAAAAATCACAAAGAAATAAAAATTTATCCAAATTCAAGAAGAATGATGTGGAAGACAATAAAAAATATTTGCCGAAGATATTTCTTCTTCTACTTCTTCTTTTAAGGAAATTGAGAAAGAACAATTTACAAACTTTAAAGATAATTCTGTTAAAGATAAAGTTGAATTATCTATAAAAATACATGAAGAAAAGAAAGAAATTATTTTAGAAAAAAATAGTTCCAAAAAAGTTTCATTAAATTCTTAATCAAAAAATATTAATCCTATTCAAAATGACACACAAAAAAGGAGAATTAGTAAAAGAATAACTGATAGTCAAAAAGAATTGATTGGTAGGGAAAGGTGAAATCAAGAAAGAAAAGAACAAAAAGTACAGCTTGAGAGTATTTATAGATATAGTGAAGCTGGTTATTCTGAAGCTAATAAGTCAGGATGTATTTTATATAGAGATGGGGATCGAATATCAGAAGAAACTGATATAGTTGAAGGTACTGAAAAAGAGGATATGCGAGATCCTTGTGATTGGAGAACTAATTGATCTTTAGAAAAATATAAGGAGGGCAAAAAAGGAGGTTTTTAAATAAAAGGAAAAAGAAAGAATATTAATAATTTATTTAAATTCAAAGACAATTGAAGTTATTTGTTTGCTGAAGGTTTTATAAAGAATTTAGAGAATTCTAATATAGTTATTGAAAATGTGGGTAAATTAAATATTGAACTTTGTAAAGTAGAAGTTGATATGAAATAGATTGATTAGAAATAGCTTGTGTTAAAAAATAGTTTTTAAATTAATATGCCATCATTTTCAATATTTTCTAAAACATTAGTTATCATTATTTTTACTGGAGGAACTGCAGGGGAAATTTTAGCAGGAACTTTAAAAAAAGCCTAGAGGAGATAAAAAAATATTATTAGAAACTCTTTGTATTCATAGAGCAAATATTCGTCAAGAAAAAGTGTGCACTTGATTGACGGAGAATAGCACTACAAATAGAATGCCCAATATAATTGGCGAAGAAGATCAAATGGAAGAAATAGATGATATATGCGATAGTATTGATACTTTATGATCATCTGACAAACAATTATTAAATGAAAAAGAAGGACTATTAATTAGAGGGCATCAAGATAAAGTAAAGGAATTAATTAAGTTTAATTGGGATGATTTATTAAAGTCTCCGAATTATAGAAATCAAAATATACAAAATTCCGATTTTATTTTGGATGAATTTAATTTTCTTAGCTTGCAGAATTGTCAAGTTAAAAAAGAGAAAAACAATGATTGAATAGAAATAAAATGTCTTTTAACTTAAAAAAGTAAAGTAAAAAAGATTTATATTCTCCCATACATAGGGAGAAGTTTAAAAAAGTTTAAAAGATGCTAAATTAGTTTATAATTTCTTAAAAAGAATAAATTTTTTTAATTTATGTCTTCTTTAATGACTAAAGCTTTATTGATGATAGGATTGTTGGGCTCAATTGCAGGAGGTTCATATCTCATATATGAAAATCTTTTTAATGTGATATCAATTAATCATTCTGAGATATTGGCAGAACATTTTAATAATAAAGAGAAAACATTTAAATTGATTTCAAAAGATCAAAATGAACATAAAGATTTAGATTATGAATCTTTTTGTGAGTTTTTTAAGAAAAAAGAAGATGAAGGGGAAAAAAGCATAAAAGGTAAACCTTGCAAGAAATATATGACAAAAATTTTAGGTGATGACCTTAATAATTGACCTTTAATTTGATTAAGAGTAAAAAAAGACAACTTTAATAAAATTGCTAAAACAATTGGAATAATAGGTGATAATTTTTCTTTTTCTAATGAAACAAAGAATTGAACTTATAGCTTTTATTTATGTTCTATGAAAGGAGAAAGGATAAATAATGAGGCAGAAGAAAGATATGTTGTTAGCTGCGAAATTAATCCTGAAAAACAACAATCTTTAGGGAAAAATAAATAAAATTCTTAAAACAGACAAATCTTTTTAAATAGTAAAAGTATTTATTTTTTTTCAGTTCTATTTTTTAAAAATTTATCAATAATCCCCTTATTAATGAGGTATTTTGTGTATATACATTACACATAAAATTTAATTTGCATAAAAATTTTTTCAGTAATTGTTGAGGTATAGACATGGAGTTTATTTAGTAGTTCCTTTGGCTGCCGGCGGCAGCACAACTTATTATCTTTCTTCTAATAATTGAGATTTAAATTCATCTTTTTCAAATTTTTTTAGTAAATTCCCGTGGGGGGGGCAATCTCAATAATTTCTCGTTATGAATCCTTATCTAAAAATAAAGCTTTGCGATTGCAAGATTCAAAAGCTAAATCTTTAGAAGATGAATTAAAAATAGATAATCTTGAGACTCACCTCAATAAAATCAATAATTTAAATAATTTGTCAAATGCGATTTTTTCAGAAGCTTTAGAAAGAAAAAGTCCAGTTTTTGATATAAAAAGAAGTATTGAAAAAATTACTAAAGAAATAAATAAAGAAAGTGGATTATCCACAATTGATAGTGAATCTAAAATCGAGTTATCAAATTCACAAAGCAAATTAACCAATTTTAAAGAAAACTTTAAAAAAGTTTACGATCAAGTAAAAACATGAGAATCTCGGGGAGATTCTAAAAAAATAAGACTTCAAAAAGGTTTTCAACTTCCAGAAAAAATAAATCCACCATCTTTAGAGCAGAGAGAAGCTTTATTAAAATACTATGAAATTTTTTCTAATTTAAAAGGAAATGAAAGTGAATTTTTAAAAGGAATAGATAATTTAAATAAATATTCTGATTATCAAAAAGTTGGTGGTCAAATTCCTAGAAATAATCGAGAAATAATATCAGCTCTTAAAAAAATTGGTTGGAATAAAAATAGTAAAGTTGGTTTTGGAGAATATTTAAGAATTAAAAATCAAGAAAATGATGATCCTTTTTCTATATTGTTAGATGTCGAATATTTAAATGATTCTAGAGCTAAAGCTTTGGAATGAGAAGAAAAGATATTAGCGTTTAAAGGCGCAAATCCTTATAGTAAATGTAATTGAAAATGGAGTAATCATTATTGCTCATCGCAAATTGAAGCATCAACAAAAAATTTTAGGGAGGTACAAGAAGATATAGAAGCACAAATGACTGTAAAAATAGCTTCTATATTAATAGAAAAAATGACAACAAAATTAAATTTAGAAGAATTTAAATAAGAATATTTTGAGATATAAATATGGAATTTATTTGTTATTTCCATTATTAATTGGTGGCAATTCAATTGTTTTTTTATTGCCAAATAATAAAAATATGAAAGGCTTTACTTCCAGTCTTTTAAATCTTGGGGGGGGGCTTTAATAATTTAGATTTTCATAATGTTTCAGGAAATAAAAGTCTTAAATTAAATAATTCTTCAATTGACAGAACAAAACTTGAGCTAGATAAAGTAGATTTAGAGAAAAAATCTCTGGAAGTCAATCTTCCGGACTATTTGGAAAATATTAAGCTTGATTTAAAAGTAACTGGAAATCTTTCAGAAGTTGAAGGAACTCTTTCTTCAATTAATCAAGAAATTAAAAAAGAAAAAGATATTGAGGGAGTAGGAGAAGAAAGAGAATCAAGATTAAAAGAATCTAAAAAAGAAGTTGAAAAATTTTCTGGAGATTTTAAAACAGTTTTAGAAAATTTAAAAGATTCAAAAACACATAGTCAAGCCTCTGGAACAAAATTAGTAAAAAAAAGATCTTTGCCTGATAATAATGAAGAAATAAAACAATTAACAAAAGAGCAAAGAAATAGTGTTTATCAGTTTTTTAAACAAAAATCAAATTTAGAAGAAAATAAGGAAAAATTATCAAAAAAATTGGAACAAATACAGCTTGGAGCGTTAGATGAAAAAAATAAACTCCAACAACTTAGGGAAGTTCAAAATAAAAATGAAAGAGTTTTAAAATCTTTAGAAAAAATAAATTGATTTAGTCAAAAGAATATAAAATTCGATGAGTTTACTAAATTTAATTACTGAGACAACAATCCATATTCAGATTTATTAAGTTATGAAGAATGAACAGAAATTAATGAAATTTTTAAGCAAACAGGCAATAGTCTTGAAGAGATGAGAAAGGATCCTTTAAGAAGAACTTGCTCTCTTTTTTTGATGATCTTTTTTTCTTCTCATGTTTGTTATCGAGGGGAAAATGATTTAAAAGAATTACAAGAAAAAATAAAAAAGAAAGTTCCTTCAATGGTGGCTTTAAGTTTATTCCAAAAAATGGGAATAAAAGTTAATGAAGAATAAACAAGTTAAGAAGATAAAAACCTAACTTTTAGACTTTTAATTTTTTTCTCCTAAAAAGGAGAAAAAATATTATTTTTTGAAATATTAAGCAAGATTAATAAAACAATTAAAAAATTTAATTCACTAAATTTTTCGAAAAATTATTACTTTTTTAAAAAAAATAGAAATTAATAAATGATAGTAATAATCTATTAGTAAATGAAAAGAAATTTTGACAAATGATTTTCTAGTTTTAAAGCAAATATTTCAAATTATCAATATTATGTGGATTTTGAAAAAGTATTAAAAAATGTAAATGATATAAAAATTGAATTAAACATACTTAATTCATTATTAGGGACAAATAATTTTGAAAATGATTTTCAAAAAATTGTTAAAAAATATCCAGAAACTCTTAAATGTATACCAATATTGTTAGCTACGAGAAGACATGAAATTTATATTTCAGAGGCAGAAGAAACTTATTTATTTTCTTTCGAAACAATGAATTATTCTGTAGAAAAATATACAAATTTTATGAAACAAACAGGTTTGTCTAATATTTTTCAAAAATGTTTAATCAATAATTTATTAGATTATGTTTTGGGGGTGGAAGTTGGACTTGATTTTCATAGTAGAAAAAATAGGGCAGGTTTATTAATGGAAAAGCTTGAAAAAATGCAACAATATCTTTGAAAGAAGCTTTTGATAATATAGATAAAGTTTTCAACATTCACGATTTAGAACAAGGAATTTTATTTAATCTTTTTAATAATTGTTAAATAAAAAAATTATTAAATGAGGTCCTTAAAATTTTGAATTAGAAACTAATACTTTATGAAATTTCCCCGATAGGGGGAATTGAGCGACTCATGATTCTAAATATAGAGGAAATTGATCTCCTTATATTCCTCGAAATATTTTATTGAGATATTCCAAAGAAGGAGATTTAGTGTTAGATCAATTTGTAGGAGGCGGAACTACTTTAATTGAGGCTAAATTACTAAATAGAAATATCATTGGAATAGATGTAAATGATGAATCTATCAAAAGATGTAAGGAAAAAACATCTTTTGAATATGAAAAATCTAATAGTAAGGTAGAAATATTTAAAGGAGATGCTAGAAATTTAGATTTCATAAAAGATGAAAGTATTGATTTAATTTGCACTCATCCACCTTATGCCAATATTATTCAATATAGTGAAGGTAAAAATATTCTTGAAGATTTATCTAATTTAAAAGTTTCTGAATTTTTAATAGAAATGAAAAAAGTAGCTTCAGAATCTTTTAGAGTGCTCAAAAAGAATAAATATTGCGCAATACTTATGGGAGATACAAGAATAAATGGTCATATGATCCCCATGTCTTTTGATGTATTAAAGATTTTTGAAGAAGTTGGTTTTAAATTAAAGGAATTAATTATTAAAGCTCAGCATAACTGTAAAACTACAGGTTATTGAAAAACTAATAGTTTGAAATACAATTTTTTACTAATAGCACATGAGTATTTATTTGTTTTAATAAAATTTAGTGATTTGGTGTCTTAGCCAAGTTGGTAAGGCATAGAGCTGCAACCTCTAGATCATCAGTTCGAATCTGATAGACACCTCCAGAATCTCCTAATAGCTCAACGGATAGAGCACTAGCTTGCGGTGCTAGCGGTTATAAGTTCGATTCTTATTTAGGAGGCCAGTTTAATCGGGACATAGCTCAGTTTGATTAGAGTGCCTGGTTTGGGACCAGGAGGTCGCAGGTTTGAATCCTGTTGTCCCGACCATTTATTTGGCAGGATACCTCAGTTGGTTAGAGGGATCGGTTCATATCCGATAGGTCGCGGGTTCGAGCCCCGCTCCTGCTACCAATAATTAGGAAGCTTACCCAAGCGGTCGAAGGGATCAGTCTTGAAAACTGAGAGGCATTAAAAGTGCGCGGGGGTTCGAATCCCTCAGCTTCCGCCATTTATTGATTTCCAATAATTTTGTTGGAAATAATTTGTTTAAATAAAATAAGGGTTTTTGTCGTAAAGACTTTTCCTTTTGTCGCGGGGTGGAGCAGTTTGGTTAGCTCGTCAGGCTCATAATCTGAAGGTCGTAGGTTCGAATCCTACCCCCGCTACCATTTGGGCTTTTGGTGTAGTGATCTAACATACCACACTGTCACTGTGGAGATCGCGGGTTTGAATCCCGTAAGGCCCGCCATTTAAAATTTTGGGGCTTTGTAGCTCAGTCGGTAGAGCAACGGTCTGAAGCACCGTGTGTCGGCAGTTCGATTCTGCCCGAAGCCACCAAATATGACAATTTAAATCTTTTATTTAACATTTATATTTAGTATTTATTCCTATTAATGGCATCAAGAATTCCTATACTTTTTAAATGTTTAGTATGTAAACATTTATATTATTTAAGTCAAAAAAAGATAGATAAAACAGCTAGCAAAAAAAAATTAGAGCTTAAAAAATTTTGCAAAAGATGTAGAAAGCATCAATTACATATAGAAGAAAAAACTGATTAACAAAAGATGATAAAAATTTTTTTAGATGGAGCTACATTTATAAAAGTTTTTTCTACTTCATTTACTTCTTTGGCTGGGCTGACAACAGGAGCTTTTTATTATGCAGCTTCTAAGCAAAATAAAGTAGATGAACAAACTTCTTTAGCAATTAGTAGACAAAAAGAAGCTTTAGAAATTCAAAATGAACATTTAGGTAAATTAAGAAGAATAACTTACCAATAATTTTTAAACCTATATTTCTTTAGAAATTGTCATTTACATTGTTTCTTTCTTTCTTCTTCTTTTAGGTCTTTTACTTTCTTCCTCCGGTTCAACCGGAGGATTTTCAGTTTTATCTGGTTATGATATTGAACTTTTCAAAAAAACTAAAGATTATGGAATTATCAAAATATTGAAATTATGTATGTTTTTAGGAATATTATTACTTTTTATTTTATGCATAGCTTATGCAAAACAAAATAAATAATTTTTTTAAAAAAATAAAGTTTGCGAAAAAATAATAAAAATGATCTTTCTTTTAAAAGAATCAAAATAAATAGATTTAGTGAAACGGGGTTCATACCCCGTTTTGGAATAACCATTAAAAAAGAAAATTTGATGGGAGCACTTCATAACGATTTAGTAGCTTTTAGAGAATTTCCCTATTCAGGGAAATTAGACTCTCAAAGTAGATTAAAAGAGGGATATGTGGCACAAATTATTGAGAGATTTAAAACTAATTTTGTTGTAGAAGTAATAAAAATAGAAAACCCAAATAAGATTTGGGTTTTTTTTGATGATTCTCAATTTTCCGGTTTACAAGAAATTTCAGGATTTTTTCCTGATATTAAAAAAGGTGAGAAAGTTTTACTTAAATTACATACTTTTCCCCCAAAAAAAATAAGTGGGGAAATCGTAAAAGTATTGGGAGATTCTAAAAATGGGGAGATTGAATATATATCTTTATTAGAAGATTTAAATTTAAGGTCTTCCTTCAATAATAAAGAGCTTTATAAAGAAATTCAAGAATTAGAAGAAAAACAAGAAAAAATATTAAAAAATACCGAACTTTATCAAGATTTAAGAGATAAAAATTTTTTTACTATTGATGGAGATACTGCAAAAGATTTTGATGATGCTATTTTTGTTGAAAAAATAGATCAAAAATATGGAGTTTACATAGCTATTGCAGATGTATGAGCTTTTTTAGTTAATTGCCCTTCTATTTTTAAAGAAGCGAGAGAAAGGGGAAACTCTATTTATTTATTAAATAGAGTAATACCTATGCTTCCTTCTATATTATCTGAAAAGCTTTGTTCTCTAAGAGAAAATGAAGAAAAACATACTATTTGTGTTTATGTAGAAGTTAATCAAGAAGGAAAAATATTATTTAATACCTTTAAAGTTTTTCCCTCAATTATTATTTCTAAAAAAAGATTTACTTATAGCTTTTTAAATCAATATTTTGCTGGAAAAAATCAATTAGAAGGAATTGAATTAAAAATTAGAGCAACAATTAAAGAAGTTTATGAAGTTTTTCAATTAATTGACAAAAGAAGAAAAAAAGAAGGAAAATCTTCTTTAATGATTATGCATTTTCAATTAGAACATCAAATTAATGAAAATGAAGAAATAATAAATGTTGAAATAGAAAAAAATAATTATCCAAGAATAGCAGAAAAATTAATTGAAGTTTTTATGGTTTTAGCTAATCAATTAATTGCTAATTTTTTAAATAGTAAAAATATTAAGTCAATTTATAGAGTGCATAAAGTTCCCGATCCGATAAGAGTTCAAGCTTTTTTTAATATTTTTAGAGAATTAAATCCTTCTAGTGATATACCCGAAAAAGCAGAAAATACCATTAAAACATTTAATTCTCTATTAGAAAAGAGTAAAAATAATAAATATTTACAAATAATTCAATATCATGTTTTACAAGCGTTACCGAAAGCTGAATATAGTTTAGAAAATATTGGTCATTTCGGTTTAAACCTCAATAATTATTTGCATTTTACTTCTCCTATTAGAAGATTTGCTGATTTAATAATTCATAAGACATTATGAATGTATTTTTTTGATAATAAGGGATATTCAAAAAGAGAAAGAGAAAATCATGAATTTGAATTAGAAAAAATTTCTTATCAAGTTAATCTTTTAGAAAAAATAGGAGTAACTGCGGAAAAAAGATTTATTTCTAGAAAATTATTTAAATATTTATGTCATAAATATCCAAATAGAGAATTTAATGCAGTTATTTTTGCTAAAAATCCCTGAGGTTATTTATTGAAATTGGAAGGTTTTTATGATGGTTTCATGAGAACTTCCAAAAATATTAAAGTAGGAACTAATATTTTGGTAAGGCCCGTTAAATATTCTTGAGATGAATTTGAATTTATCAATTAATAAGAATTTATTTACAAAACAATAAAAAACAACTTTATAAATACAACGTTTTTAGAAGTTATACTGCAGGAATAGTTCTAAATTCTACTGTAGTTGGGCAAATTTTAAAAGGATCTATTAATCTTTCCGGAAGTTATGGAAAAATTATTTCTTCAGAAATATTTTTAGTTAATTTTGCCTCTTCAAAATGAAAATTATTACTCAATAAAAAAGAAATTAAACAAATTTCAGACTTAGTAAAAAAAGAGAAGTATGTCATAATTCCTGAAAGTCTTTTTTTAAAAAATAGAAAAATTAAAGTGGAATTAAGTCTTTGTAAATATAATAGGAATTATGAAAAAGAAAGAGATAAAAAATATAAAAGATCGAGGAGAGATAAATATAGTGAAGATTATTAATTTTTTTGATTTATTTTGATAATGCAGCTACTTCTCTAAAATTCCCTTTTTTTTGAGAAGAATGATGCAAAAGTTATAAAAATACTTCTTGAATAGAGAAAAAAAATTACTATAAAAATTCTTTAAAAACTAAACTATCTGAATTTTTGGGAGTTAACTCCCAAAATATTTATTTAACTCCTTCTTCTACTTATGCAATAAATGAGATATGAGAAGCTTTATTAAATAAAAATATTTTTCAAAATATTTATCTTTTTGAAAAAGATCATATTTCTAATATTTCAAGTATTTTGTATAAATTAAAGAAAGATTTCCAACAAATTGAATTACATTTTTTGGAACATAATCAAGAGAATTATCAATTACTCCCTAATTCTCTTCTTTTAGTTACAGTTAGGGATAATTTAGGTCTTTTTGAGATATCCAAAGATATTATTGAAAAAATTAGAGTAAATCATCCTTCAATATATATTATTGGGGATTTCAATCAATATATTTCTTTATCTCGCCCAAAAGAAGAAATATTTAGTTTATTTGATTGTTTATTTTTTTCTGCTCATAAATGATTTGGCCCTTTTGGATTAGCTGTAATATCTTTTAAAGAGACAGAAAAATTGAGATTTCAAGATAATGAAAAATATTCATTAGATTGGAGATCTATTTATATTTGAGATAAATTATTTTGAAAAATACAAGAAGAAATAGATAAAAAAAGACAAAATTTTCATAATTTAAAGGAAGAATGGGAAAAAAATTTTCCAATTCTTCCTAATTTAAGCTATAAAAGTACCAAAAATTCTTTAATTTTTTTAATGAAATATAAATCAGAATATTTCCATGATCTTATTTATTGATTAGAGAAGAATAATATCATCTTTCGTTCAGGAGATTTATGTAGTAATGCGCAGGAAAAAGAATTGAGTTTTGCTATTAGATTTTCTCTTTCTATTCTAAATAGAATAGAAGAAATTCAAAAATTATTTGAACTTTTAAAAGTTTTCATTTTAAAAATTGGTTAAAATCTCAATATGGTATGGAAATTTATAGAGTAGCAATTAATGGTTTTGGGAGAATTGGTAGATTATTATTTAGAAATTTATTAGATTCTCAAAGTATTAAGGTAGTTGCAGTTAATGATGTGGTTGATATTGGAGTGTTAGCGCATCTTCTAAAGTATGATAGTGCGCACGGCACATTAAATGATTGGGAGGTTAGTCATGACGCTGAAAATATTCAATTAAGAAATTCAAAAACCGGAGAAATAAAAACTACTAGAGTTTACAATTTCAACCAAGAAAAGATTTATCATTGGGGAGAAATGGATGTTGATTGTGTAGTGGAATGTTCAGGGAGATTTCTAACAAGGGATGCTGTTAAATGCCATTTAGATGCTGGCGCTCCTAAAGTTTTAATTTCTGCTCCAGCTAAAGATGAAAGTATTAAAACTGTTGTTTATAACGTAAACCATAATTTAATTGTTAATTCGGATAATGTAATTTCAGGTGCTTCTTGCACAACTAATGCTTTAGCCCCTATAGTAAAAATTATGCATAGAAAATTTGGAATTCAGTCTGGATTTATGACTACTGTTCACGCTTTTACTTCAGATCAAAGATTGCAAGATTCCCCTCATGTTGATTTAAGAAGAGCTAGAGCTGCAGCAGGTTCAATTATTCCTACAACTACTGGAGCAGCTGCAGCTATAGGTAAGGTTATACCAGATTTAAATGGAAAATTAGACGGAATTGCTCATAGAGTTCCTGTATTGACAGGTTCTTTAGTAGATCTTTGTTTGAAGTTAAACAAACCTGCAACTGTTGAAGAAATTAATTCTGCTATTAAAAGTGGAGAAAATGAAACATTACTATATCTAGAAGATCCTATTGTTTCTTCAGATATTATTGGCGATACACACGGCTCTATTTTTGACTCTCTATTAACTAAAGTTCTTCCTACTGGAGAGGTGAAACTATATGCTTGATATGATAATGAGTCTTCTTATGTAAATCAACTTTCAAGAACTCTCCATTACTACGTTTCTCTTTAATTTTTTTCTAAGTTAAATGAGATTTAGTAAGCTCACTTTGCGTGATCTTGCTCTCGATAATAAAAGAGTTGTGCTTAGATTGGATCTAAATGTTCCTATAAAAGATGGAAAAATATTAAATAACACAAGATTATTGGGAGCAGTTGAAACTATTCAATATTTATTAGATAAAAAGTGTCAAATAGTTATTTTAAGTCATTTTGACAGAGTTAAAAGTTATGATGATATTACTTCTGGTAAAAAAAGTTTAAAACTTGTTGCTGATGAATTTAAAAAAATGTTTTCCAATAATAAAGTAGTTTTTGTTGATGATGTTCATTTTGCTGCAGTTAAAAAAATTATTGATAATGAAAAGGCAGATATTTATGTATTAGAAAATACTAGATATTATGATGTTGATCATGATTCTAAAGAAATTACTAAATTGGAAAGTGGAAAATCACCTGTTTTATCGCAATTTTATGCTGATTTAGGAGATGTTTTTGTAAATGATGCTTTTGGAACTTCTCATAGAGCTCACGCTTCAAATGTAGGAGTTGCCGAAAGACTTAAAGATACAGCTATAGGTTTATTAGTAGAAAAAGAATTAAAAGCTTTGGATTATGTAAGTGAGTGCAAAGAAGGTAAAAAAGTAATGATTTTAGGAGGAAGTAAAGCATCTGATAAATTGAAATTAATTAAAGAAATTATTAATCATGTTGATGCTCTAATTATTGGTGGAGGGATGTCCTATACTTTTTTGAAATCACAAGGAAAAAATATCGGTCTTTCTTTATTGGAGCAAGATCAAATTTCTCAATGTGCTGAGATATTGAATAAATATTCAGATAAAATCTATCTTCCAGTAGATCATATAGTGTCTGATAAGTTTGAAGATAAACCTGGAAGGCTGGTTGAAGATGATGTAGAAGATTGAGGAACTGGAATGGCTTTAGATATTGGGCCTAAAACTATTCAATTATTTCATAGAGTTTTGGAAGATGCAAGTATTATTATTTGGAATGGACCTTTAGGGGTTTTTGAAATGTCTAATTATTCTAGAGGAACTTTCGCTATTTTAGATAAATTAGTTGAATTAACTCAAAATAAAAATGTTTATACCTTGGTTGGAGGAGGAGATTCTGTATCTGCTGTAGAAACAAGGAAGGTTGCAGATAAATTAAGTTTTGTTTCTACAGGAGGAGGGGCTACTTTAACATTTTTGGAGAAAGGAAATTTACCTGGAATAGAAGTTATTAGGGATAAGTTAAGTTAAAGAAGTTTTTTAGTGGAGTAAAACTCCACTAAATTAATTTATTCATGCAGCCTTTTGTTTTAGTTTCCTCAATTTATAAGAGATTTGGTGGAAAATTTGTAAACAAAACAAGCTTAAATAATCAAAGAAGTGTTGTAGAGCCAGCTTTAAGTCGTCTTGGAATGGAATTAAATGGAGCTTTTGCGAATAAAAAAATTAATTCTGTTGTTGTTTGAGGAGGTATGGAGTGTGAATTTTTATTTAGTTTAGAAGAAGATAAAAGATTAGATGTTTTGAAAAAAATTATTTTGAAAAATCCACCCTTATTTTTATTAAGTTCAAATTTTTCTGAGGTGAATTTAATTAAAGAATTGAATGAAAAATGAAATGATAATAGTTCTGCAATTATTAAGTTGGATTATTCTACTAAAGAAATTTTTTCTTCTGTTGGAACTTGATTGTCAAAAACTTTAGCAACTTGAACTACTATTCATGGCTCTGTAGTTAGTGTTTTTGGTGAAGGGGTATTAATTATTGGTGAGCCTGGAATTGGAAAAACAGAGGTTATTTTAGATCTTTTGAGCTTAAATCACCTCTTTTTGGGGGATGATGCGATAAGAATTACTCGGTTAGGGAATGCAGTAATAGCAAGAGCAAATCCCCAATCTAGTGAATTTATTCAGATAAGAGGTATAGGATTCATAAATATTAAGGAAGCTATAGGAAGATCAAAAATTATTGATGAATCCAAAATTAATGTAATAATTGAATTAAAAAGTTATAAAAATTTCTCACAAAATATTCCTTTAGAAAATTGAGGAGAAGAAATTAAATATAAAGAATTATTAAATGTGAAAATACCTTATTATATTCTTCCGGTTCAAGCCGGAAGAAATATTAGTGAATTAATTCAAGCTTGCGTGAATGATCATAAACTAAAAAAAGCTGGTTATAACTCTGCAGCAGATTTTGATAGAATCACTAAATCTTATTTATTAAAAAATAAGAACAACCAGTAATTAAATTTGTAAAGTTGCATCTATTAATTTATTAGTTATTTCAGTAATATTAAAAGTTTGAATATCTTCTTTTTTTTCACCAAAACAAATGAATTTAATAGGGGTTTTGAAATCATTTCTTAGATTATAAATAACCCCTCCTCTTACAGTATTATCCATTTTGGTGAGTATTATTCCTGTAATAGGCAATACATTAAAAATTTTTTTAACCTCTTCATGCGCAAATTTTCCTAATGTTGAATCTAAAACTAATAAAGTTTCTTCAGGATTGCGATTTAACATTTTGTGAACTAATTTAAAGTTTTTTTGTATCTCTGTAAATAATCTTTGATTATTATATTGTCTTCCAGAACTATCAAAAATTATTAAGTCATATTCTTTAGTATTTTTTAAAGTTCTATAAATTAGGGCATTAACAGTTTCCCCATATTTTGGGGTAACTATTTCTACATTTAATCTTTTAGCTAATATTGATAATTGCTCAACTGCACCGGCTCTAAAAGTATCTCCAGCAACTAATAATATTTTTTTGGAATAATTTTCTTTTTGAAGAAAATAAACTAATTTAGCTATAGAACTAGTTTTACCAACTCCATTGGATCCAACTATAAAAAAAACATTAGTTTGATTGTTTTTTAAATTTAATTTATTGTCATCATGTTCATTTTTTTTGGAATTGTAATAATCAATTAATGCGGAAGATAATTCATTTTTAATTATTGAAATATCTATTTTTTTGATTTTTTTTAATTGATAAATAGTATCTTCTGTTAATTTTTTTGCTAATTCTAGTTGAAAATCTAATTTAATTAATACTTCAAAAATTTCATTTTTGATTTTTTCTTCATCTTCAAGTTGTGAAAGTTTAGTTCATTGAGAAAAATAATTAACAACATTAGAAGTTTTTAATTTTTCAATTAATCCGCTAAATAAACTCAAAATTTGTTATAAATTTAGAAGTTTATTTATATTTTTCAAAAATATTAGTAGAATCGTTAAATTTAATAATTTCAAAATTTTTAATATTATTGAAAAAATTTAAATAATTTTCATGATTAATTGAATTTATTGAAAGAGAAGCTTTAATTTCTTCTAATTTTTTTTTAGTAAAAATAGGAGAAAGTACAAAAAATATTAAAGATAATTGTCTATATAAAAAAACATTTATTTCTTTGAAATTCTTATCATCTAAAGATAATTTTCAAGGCTCCAAATAATTAAGTAAATAATTTGCTGAATGCAGCAATTCTTTTATTTGATTAATTAATTCAAAAATTTTTATATTATTTACTAAATTGCCTAACTTATTTAAAATTTCTGAACCTTTTTGTATCTCTTTTTTTATTTCTTCATTTTCAAAAACAGCATTAATTGAACTTGTTTGATATTCCTGTTTTGAAATAATTCCTTTGAATCTATTTATTAAATTGCCTAATAAATTAACTAAATATTTATTGTAGGACTGTTTTAAAAGATCTTCCGAAAAGGGATGATCTTCTTCTCAATTAAGAGAAAGAAAATATCATTTAATGCTTTCTAAGTTATATTTTTCAATTAAGGAAGCTAAGGAAGGTATTGATTTACTATTAGGATCTGATTTTGAAATTTTTCTATTATCATTCAACAGTCATCCGTGAATTAATAATTTATTAGGAGTTTTTAATTTTTGTAGAGAAGTAATTATTGGAAAATAAATAGCATGAAATCTAAATATTTCTTTTCCTATTATTTGTATTATTTTTGAATTTGATGAATTTAATCAATAGTTTTCTCTAATATTTTGAGAGCTAATATAACCCAATAAAGCTTCAAATCATACATATAGAGTAAATGAAGGAAATTCATTTAATTTAATTCCCCAATTTAAATTACTTCTGGTAATAGAAAGATCTTCTAATGAAGGTAAAAAACCTTCATTTAAATCTTTTAAATATCTAGATGGAAAAATAACATCTTTATTATTTTTGTAATGATTTTTAAGTCATTCAATAAATTCTGTAATTTTAAAAAAGAAACTTTCTTCTGCTCTTTGAATTAAATCATGCCCTAATTCACATTTAGAATTATTTGAATAATATTTATTCGAATAATTAGTTTCACAATTAATACACTTATAACCTGTTCACTCTTTCTTATATATTTTGGATTGTTTTAATAAATTCTTAAAAGTTTCTCTAGCATATTCTTTATGGAGTTCATTAGTGGTTCTAATAAAATAATCAGGATTTATTTCTAATGCAGAAGATAAATTTTTAAATTTAAGACTATTTTTTTCTACGAATTCTTCCACTTTTAATCCATTTTCTTTAGCTTTAATTTCAATTTTTTCTCCATGCTCATCTACTCCTACGAGTAGACTTGCTTTTTTATTTATTAATTCATAATACTTTTTAATTAAATCTCCAATAATGAGAGTATAAGCATGTCCAATATGTGGATCTCCTGAAGCATAGAATAAGGGAGTGGTTATTAAAACATTTTCTGACAAATATCCTTTATTACACTCCTAGGGCATTTTTTAATTTTTCTAATTCTTTTTCCATCTCTTTACTTTCGAATTTTTCCTTAAGAGTCAATAATCCTTGCCCTAAATTTTTATTTTGGTAATATAGTCAAGCACCTTTTTTCTCTATCAATTTCTTCTCTATAGCTAAATTTAATAATTCAAAGATTTTATTAAATCCTACATCAAAATATAGCCCTAAAGATACTTGTAACATAGGGTTATTAAATTTATTTTTTACAATAGTAATTTTTGTTTGATAGCCTATAATTTTTTCATTTTGTTTTATAGCTTCTTGTCTTTTTACTTCTACTCTAATACTTGCAGCATATTTTAAAGCCCTTCCTCCAGTTGTAGTGGTTGAGGGGAAATAAGTTTGTTTTATTTGCTCTCTAATTTGATTAATGAATATTATGGTAGGATTGGATTTCAATAAATGAGATTGAATTATTCTCAATCCTTTACTCATTAATCTAGCTTGCAATCCTATTGATTGATCATTTAATGAAGCATCAAGTTCTGCTTCCGGAACCATTGCCGCCACTGAGTCAACAATAATTAAGTCGGCTTCCTTATCTTGAATTAATGTGCTTATAACTTCAAAAGTTTCTTCCCCACTAGAAGGGGTGCAGATATATAAACTATCTATTTTGACTCCTATTTTTTCTGCCCAAGGAATATTTAGAGTATTTTCTAAATCTATATAAATACAAATTTTTCCTTGTTTTTGGGCTTCAGCTACAGCATGTAAAGCCAAAGTAGATTTTCCTGAAGCATCTGATCCGAAAATCTCAATAATTTTACCTCTAGGTCAACCTTTTGTTCCTAAAGCTTGATCTAATTGATAAGAGCCAGAAGGAATTGATTCTTGTAAATCAATATTTATTGTTCTTTCTTTTTGGGAAAGTTCAGATCACAAATGAATGCCCAATTTATTCAATTTTTCTTGAATTTCTTTGGTTTTATTTGAAGCCATACTCACCCTTTCTATCTTTTCATTCTTTTAATTTCTTTAAATCAATAAAAAGGCATAATTTTTTTAAAAATAGATGTTCATAGTAATAGAAGGAATTGACAATTCCGGAAAAACTACTTTAATTAATTTTTTAAAAAATGTTTTAATTGATAATCCTTTAATTCTTAAAAAATTCTCTAAAGTCTGCTTTACTTCGGAACCTTATGGCCCAAAAGGAGAAACAACAAAATTTATTGAAATTTCAAAAGCTATATTTTCCAAAGAATATTCCATTTCTGCGGAAACAGAATCTCTTTTATTTTTGGCGGCAAGAAATGAAAATTTAGAAATTTTTATTAGACCTAAATTGAAAGAAAATTCTTTAATAATTTGTGATAGATATTTTCTATCAACTTTGGCTTATCAAGCTTATTTAAAAAAGGTTGACTTTAATTGATTAAATCTCAATATGAACTTTATTTCAAATCAGTTAACACCTGATTTAATATTTGTTATTGGAATAACTAAAGAAGATTGAAAAAGAAATATTAATAATAAAAAAAAGCAAAAACAATTAAATAAATTAGACTGTCTTTCCTATTCTTTTGAAGAATTAATAGAGGCTTATGATTGAGCTAGTAAAAAATTACAAGAAGCAGGTGAAAATATAGTTAGCATACCTAATAGTCTGTCATTATTAGAAAAGAGCAATTTTATTATTTCTAAAATTTTGGATTTAAGCATAAAGTAAATAATGAATAAAAAAGAAATGAAAAATAATTGAAATTTAGAAATTTTATTGGAGAATAAAAGTTTAGAAGAGTGACTTAAAAATTATTTTGAGATGCAGCAAAATATCTTAGAGCTTTACAAAGGAGGAATTTTTCAAGATCTTGAAAAATTAATTAAATTTCATCATTTAGAAAGAGAATATGATATTCTCTCCAACAGAATAAAAACATATATTAATAATCATCAAAATACTGATCAATTTAATAACAAGTGATTTGCACTTGAACAAGAATTGTTACATAAATCAATTCCTTTTGCTCAACAATTGACTGATTTTATGGAAAAGGCTATTAAAAATAAAAAAATAATTCTAACTTATTTAGAAGATCCAAGATTTTTTTGTTTTAAGAGATATTATGAAAACATTTTTAGATACCAAAAACATAGATTAGCTCCTAAATTAGCTAAATTTGAATTAACTTTTGCTCCGTTATCTTCCTCTTATTATGAAGTTTTTAATATTCTTTCAGAAAAAGAATTCAAATTAACTGGCGTATTAGACCAAAAAGGGGAAGAAAAAACTATTTCTGTTTATCCAGAATATATTAAGTACATGAGAGAAGAAGATAGAGTTTTGAGAAAAAATTTGTATCACAAATATACTGAATTTTCTTTTTCTAGAAGAGATAGTTTTTCTAGATTACTCTATTATCATTTTTTGTCTGCTAATATTGAATCTAAAAATATTTCTTTCAAAAAGGGATTTGTAGATAGCGCAATATACAGTGATGAAATTAGTAGAAAATTTTTATCCATTCTGTATAAAAATACTAAAAAAATTCAATCAGAGGTATTTAAATTTAGAGAATTGAGAAAAAAAATAATTATGAAAGTTTACAATCTTCCGGATTTTCAAGATTGAGATTCTTATCTTGAATTAAAAGATGAGGGAGAAAGTAAAAAATATTCTATTGAAGAGGCTAAGCAAATAGTATTAGACTCATTATCTGTTTTAGGAGATAAATATATTGAATTTTTAAAAACTATTTTTAAAAATCAATGAATTGATTGATTGCCTAGAAATGGAAAAAATAGCGGAGCTTATTTTTCTGGTGGATCTTATAAATTGCCAGGAAAATTTATTCTTCTAAATTACAATGAATATTTCGATGATGTCTTAACTTTGGCACATGAATTGGGACATGCCATTCATGAAATGCAAATAGATACTAAAGATACTTTTTATTATTCTCCAACTATATTTACTGCAGAAATTCCTTCTATTTTAAATGAACTTTTAATGAATTATTATTTTTTAAAAATCTTTAAAAAAGAAGGAAATAAATTTAAGATGCTTCAAATATATGATCATTTATTAAATACTTTTGTAAGTACTGCAGTTATTCAATTAATATATAGTGAATGAGAGTTTTTAATTAATGAAAAAATAGCTAATAATCAATCAATTGATTCAGAAGTGGAAATGGATTCTTATTCTGAACTTATCAATCTTTATACTGGAAAGAAAATCACTAAAAATATTGAAGATTTAAGTTGACAATCTTTATCAAAAATATTTTTAATTCCCCATTTCTATAGTGGGGAATTCTATTTATATAAATATGCAGTAGGTCTTTTTACCTCTCTAATATTTTCCAAAAAAATATTAGAAGGAGATGAAAATTCTAGAGAAAAATCCAAAAAAGATTATTTTGATTTTTTGGCTTCAGGAAATTCTCTTTCAAATCTTGATAGCTTGAAATTATTATCCATTTCTCTAGAAAGTCAAGAAAGTTGAAAGATAATTAGTGAAACTTTTAAAACTTGATTAAAAGAATATTCTGAATTAGCTAAAGAATTGTATGGAATTTCTTAATTAAGTTTTTAATTTCATATTATTTGATTTATTAATAGAAATAATTAAGGAGACTGAAAGTCTCCTTTTTTTAAAGACTTTAAAAAATGAGTAATAAAAAAGAAGAAATTTCAAGAGATCATCTTTCTTGTTGTGATCATAGAGCAGTAGGGAGAGCCAAAAATCTATTTTATTGTGCTGAAGAAGTAGGTTCAGGCTTTTATCTTTGATCTTCTGAAGGTTATAAATTAAGGGAAATAATTAAAAAATATATTAATGATTTTCAGAGAGAAATTTGTGAAATCAATTTAGTACAAACTCCTATTTTAGGGAAAGCTGAAATGTACCAAAAAACTGGTCATTTACCTTTGTACGACGAAAATATTTTTCCAATTATGGAAAAAGAAGGTAATCAGTGAATTTTGAGGCCAATGACTTGCCCACACCATATATTACTTGCCAAAGAAATAATTAAAAGTTATAAACAATTACCTTATTTAATGGGAGAAAATTCTTGTTTACATAGATATGAATATTCAGGTGGATTGCTTGGTTTAAAGAGAGTTAGGGCTATGGAATTAATTGATACACATGTTTTTGTTTTTAAAGAGCATTGTAATTCAATGCTTTTAAAAACATTAGATTGAGTATGATCTCTTTTAACTAAATTTCAAATAACAATTAAAGAGATAATTTTGGCAACTAAATCTTCAAGTCAAAAATATTTAAGTTCTGGAGATGAATGACTTGAAGCTGAAGAAATTTTATTTAGAGCCGCAGAAAATTGAGTTTCTGCAAATAAATTGGAAATTAATTTAGTTAGAAAAGAGGGGGATGCTGCTTTTTATGGCCCAAAAATAGATTTCAATGTATTAGATTCATTAAGTCAGGAATTTACTATTTCAACCATTCAATTAGATACTCAAATGTGTAAAAAATTAGATTTCAACATTTTAGATTGCTCACAAAATCCTGTGAATCCTTGATTGATTCATATAGGATTAATAGGAACTCTTGAGAGATTTATTGCTTATTTACTAGAAGTTTGAAAAGGAAATTTACCTTTTTGACTTTTACCGACTCAAATAATTTTCCTTTTAGTCAATATTGAGACTCCAACTCAGGAGTTAAAAGATTTAATTAAAAAATTTACAGCTTATGGATTTAGAACAAAATTGGATTTAAAGCCAGAAAGACTTTCTAAAAAAATTTTGAATGCTATTTCTGATAGAATTCCTTTTCAAGTAATAATAGGTGAAAAAGAATTAAATAATTTAGAGCTTATTAATTTCAGAGAAATAGGAAAAGATAATATGCAGCAATTATCTTTTCAAGAATTTATAAAATATCTGAATCAAGAAAGTATATTTAATAAAGTTTTTTAAATTTTGCTTCCAGAAAAAATAATTGCTTTAGAAGTTGATTTTTTTCATATTAGTCAAACTTTTTCAGCTGAGGAAATTAATAAATTTATTCAAATTTTATATGAAATGAGTATTTACAATAATTTATTTTTATTTACTAATGATTCTTATAGTTTTGTACTTCAATTTTTACAAGCTTGAAATTTACCTATGGGATATATAGTTTTTAATTCTGGAGCTTGCATTTATCATTTAGCTTCTAAAAAAAAGATATTTGAAAAATTTTTATCTAAAAATGCAGTAGTAAAAATTGTAAGATTTTGCTTTTTTAGACAATTAAGTGTTATTTTGCATACTTCAAATAATTTGTCCTTTACTTTTGGAATTAATTATTTAGATATTTCCAAATATAGAGGATTGGCTTTTAAATATAAATTATTGATGTTCAGATATATTAGTTTAAAAACTTGAGGAGAAATTAAAGAAGTTTTGGATAATTATTCTATTTATAGTATTGAATTACTATTTAATGAAAGTGCAGATAAATCTATAGAAAGAAAAATGGAAATTATTACAAAGTTTTTAACTCATTTTGACTTTAAATTCAAAGTTTTTATTGTAGATTCCAAAATTTATTTTTTTTCAGAAGAGAACTCCAAGTTAGAAGTGATTAAGAAAATTACTTCAATGTCTTTAGATGAAATCAAAAGAAATTTAATTTATTTTTCTTTAAGCTTTCCAGATAGTAAATTGGCTTTAAATTCATATTTTTGATTTTCTGATACTAATTTTTCTGAATGAATTAATAAAAAAAGCGAGTTTAATAAACCAATTTATATGCCCAAAGGAAATATTGCTTGAATTGATTGATGGAGGGAAAATGAATATATTTGAAAAGATAGTTTAATGAGAATGGATTGGATTTCCAAAAAGTTAAAAAATATTGATTCAGAAAAATTAAAACAACCAATTATTGGGAATAATAATTTTTATGAATTGAATTTAAAAACAGGAATTTTGTCTCGTAAAACTTTAGAAGATAAAGAAAAAAGATGAGTTATTAAAAAAGATAATTGAAAAGAAAAATTATCTTTATCTTTATTTTTGTGACCAGATCAAATAGATAGTTTTTTAGGGACAGAACAAAAATAATATGAGAAAATATATTATGTATTATTATTTGTTATTTTTAAGTTAGTTTAATAATGGACGACAGAACTTTTAAATTAGTTGCTGAGTCTTCTAGAGAAAAACATTTAGAGTTTCTTTTAGATTATTCTAAGGCTACTGCAATTTTTTGAATAGACTCTAGCAAACTTAATCCTACTGCATTTGCAGTAGAGATTAAAAAATGTTTGCAAAAAATTAATTCTTGACAAATAGATTTATCTACATTTATAAAAGCATGCGAACCCACTTTTACTCCCTATGATATTGAGTTGTATTTAAGAAGTATAGTTAATGCTTGAACTAGAGATCCTGTTTCTTTCAAAAAAAAGAAAGATATTAATTTAAAAGCAGTTGAATTTATTGGAGTTGATAAATTAAGTCAAGAAATCAAAAATATTATTGATGGAGAGGAAGAAGTTAAAAAATGAGGAGAAATGCCTCCAAATATGTTAAGTTCTTCTACATTTGTTTATGAAATTGCAAAAATAGCTGAAAAACAAAACTTAGATTGTGAAGTTTGAGATTGAGAAGAATTAAATAGACAACAATTTAATTTAATTTGCTCTGTTGGAAGAAATAAAAAAAGCTCTTATTTAATTATTTTGAAGGAAAAGAATAGTAATATGAAAAATTTGGATAATAGAAAAAGAATTGTTTTGATAGGTAAAGGAATTTGTTTTGATACTGGTGGTTTAAGTATTAAAACTGGAAATTATATGAGAAATATGAAATTTGATATGACCGGAGCTGCTTTGGTGGCTTCAATTTTTATTACTTTAGCTAAAAATGGTTTCTCTAAAGAAAATGAAATAATTGCACTTTTACCTATTTCCGAAAATTTAGTAGGTGCCGATTCTATGAAAGTTGATAGTGTAATTACGTCTTATGGAGGTAAAAGTGTTGAAATTTCCAATACTGATGCTGAAGGAAGGTTAATTTTGGCTGATTCTATTTCTTATGCTTCTAAAAAATTGAAAGCTTCAGAAATCATTACTGTAGCAACTTTAACAGGGGCAGTTAAATATGCTTTGGGAAGTAAATATGCTGGAGTTTGAACTAGTTCTGAAGATTCTTGAAAAAAACTTGAAGAATCTTCTGCCTATTCAGGAGATTATATTTGAAGACTACCTTTGGATGAATATTATTTGGAAGAGTTGAAGAGTGAAATCAGTGATTTTAAGAATTCTGCCGCTACCAGTGCGGGAGGCGCTTCAAGGGCAGCAGCTTTTTTAGCAGCTTTCAAGGATAAAGAAAGCTTTATTCATTTTGATATAGCTAATGTTTCAAATACTGAAGGTAAAAGTAGTTTTGGTTTAGCCCCATTATTTAAAACTATTTATTTCTATTTAAATAGAAAGGTAAATCATCTTTCATAAAAATTTTTAGTTAATTAAATAGATTTTTTTCCTCCCCTTAGGGGGGGGAAGAAAGACAAAGTTGAATTGATTTAAAAGTTTATTTCCCTTGTTGAGTAAATAAAGATTCAATTTTTATTTCTTCTTCTCCGATCATTTTATTAAGCATTTTTGAACCAATTTTTAAATTGATTAATTGTTCATTCATTTTTTGAAAATTTTTCTCATCCATTAATGATGTGGAACATTCACCCGAATCATGCATGAGAACACAAACAGCTGAAAACAATAAATGTTGAAAATTATTTTTTACTTCAATATTTCTTTTAATTCTTGTTTTAGATTCTTTAATTAATTCCCATTCTTTATTATCAATCAGATTTAAATAAGGATTTTTTTCATCCAATTTTTCTTTTAAAAGTGATTGTATTTTAGTTTTATCTTTTTCTCAATCAATTTTCTTTAAAGAACTAATAATCTGTTTATTATCTTCATTATTATTTTTTCCTTGATTATTTTTATTAATATCGGAAGATTTATTGATTTTGGATATTCTATTAGTTAATTTTTCTCTCTCTTCATTTAAGTTAGAAAATTTTTCAAAATAATTTTGCAATGCTTTTCTGTCATCTACTTTTAAATGTGAATTTTCTAAATTTCGCAATTTTAGATTTTCGTACAAATGTTTATTTTTTAAGATGTCAAATTGTTTTATGGCCTCTATATTTTGTTTTCATTCTTGTATATTTTTTCTTGCTTTTTGAAAATTTTCAGAATGAGATTTTAATTCTTCCATAGCTTTCTTTAATTTTTGTTCTCTTCTATCATTAATTTTTGTTACTTTAGTTTCTTTATTGATTTCTTTATGAATTTTTTTAACCATATTTTCTGTATTTTTGTTATTCATTATTTCGGGATTTTCAATTATTTTTAATAAGTTTTCGGATTCTTTTATTTGCTTAAATGCTTCATTTTGAACATAAAAATCTTTTATATTTTCTAAATTACTATTGTTAGTTTCTGATAATTTATTATTTGAAAAATTCAATGAAGAATTTTGTTTATTATCTTTTGCAAATCAATTTCTAAAGAAAGAAGAAAATTTATTTCCTAGTTTGAATTTGGATGATGAGTAGTTACTATTTGTGAAATTAGCCGTTAAAGAAGCTACTCCACTAACTCCAATTAAAGAAAAAGCGATCAGATAAAGTTTGTGTTTTAGCTGAAACAATGATTTTTTTCGAAACTAGGGAAATTAGATTATAGACTTTTAATTCATTTGTTAAAAAATTTTTGAAGATAGGGGTAAGAATCCCCTACCCCCCCTAAGGTTTAATTTATAGTTGGTTGGATTTTTTTAAAAATATAAGTTTTTTGTATTCATATAATTAAATTTCCATTTTTATTTAAAATTGTGAATTAATTTTTGAATTATTTTTTGTTTTGGAAATTTAATTTACATATATTTGCATTAGTATTTTTAGTATTGTTACATATAGAATTTTTAAATTTTCCCTCAAAGTATTGCAAATCAATAATATTTTTCTTTAAATTTTGTAATTCTTCATAAACTTTTTCTAATTTTTGTCTCAAATTATTTAATTTTTCAATCTCTGAATTAGATTTATTTTGTAAATTTTTTATTCTATTGGCAAATTTCTCTGTTAATAAATTTAACTTAAGAATTACATCATTATTTATGTTTCTGATAGATATTAAATTAATTTCTTTAGATATCAAATTAGTTCTCAATTGTGCATTTTTATAAAACTCTTCAATTAATTCTTCTCTTTTCTTTTTTAATTTTTCTTTGATATCATTTAATGTTTTTTTAGCTTCTAAACCACTTGAATTACTTAAGTTTGAAGAAATTTGTTGTCCCCCCCCATCCGAATTAGAAATTAAACTTGTATTTTTTGGTTCTCAAGCAATTCACGATGGATTTAATTTTTCACAATTTTGTGAATTATTTTTTTCTTTTTGTTCGCTGTGTTCAATTATGCAAATAAATTTGCTTAAAAGCTCCCCTTGACTTGAAATTAATTTTTTAATTTCCAGCAATAAAGAAACTAAATTTTCTAAAAGATTCAATTCAATTAACAAATTTATTTTTTCAGTCGTTTGTTTAGATAATTCCTGAGATATTGAATCTAAATCATTTAAAGTTTTTAAATTTTCTTCATAAAAAGAAATTAATTGTTTTTCTGCTTCAAAGATGGATTGAAATGTTTTTTCAATAATTTCATCTTTAATTTTTTTAAGTTCTTGCGCTTTTTCTTTAGAGAGTTTTAAGTTTTCAAATAATGGATTTAATAAACTCAATTGTTTATTTTCTTCTTCTGAAAAATGTTCTGTATTTTTATTTTCATAGCTAGAAGAAGATTTTTGAAAAAATGTATCTAATTTTGTATTAGTCTTTAGAAAATAAGGAATTAAAAAAGTAGATAGGCCACAAGAACTTGAAAGTAAAGTTCCAATCATTACTATCTTAGAAAGTAGAAAAATTGTTGATTAAAAAATGACTTTATTTAGTTTGATTTTTTGTATCTAATAAGTTAAAAATACCTTCAGATTTTAAAAAAATATAAAATTTTACTTCCCTTATATATTTCCCTTAAATAATTTAATTAATCTAAATTGTTTAAAATTTTGTTTTTCAAATATTCCACTTAGTTTACATGCTTCCAAAATAAACCAGACAAGAATTTTAATTCCTTGAGGTCTTGCGGGGCAAGCTTTGGATTTCTTTAACTGGTCTTTTTTCTTTATTTGGAATTTCTATTACAACTCATGTATTTTCTTGAGGAGGAAATAAATCCTTAAAACCTGCTCAAACAGAAAATAATTATTTTAAAGATGCTTTACATAGCTTAAAACTTGCAGATTTTAGAAGTGATAAATTTGTTAGAACTAAAAATAGTAGTTTAGATAAAAATCATTTAGGAACTCTACAGTATGAGAGCGAAGGCTCTCATACTCCTTGATATTTTGTAACTAAAGACAATCAAATTATTAAGATAAGTCCTAGTCTTCATGGACAGAAGAAAAGAGTAATGAGAGATGGTATTTTCATTGATAAACAAAATGTTTGATTTGGAGTGAGAAATAATAATATAGAGCGGGTTTCGATAGATTCCATTAAGGATGTAAAAATTTATAAAAACTTTTTCAAAAAATTAGATAGAGAAGAATTAAAAACATTACAAAATTGATGAAATAGTAAAAGTGACAACGATAAATGTGAAATTCTAAATATAGTAATTGGTTGTCAAGAATTTAAAGAAATTTTAGGAGATAAAGAACAAAAACAGGAAATAAATAAAATATTAGAGCTTAATATTGAGCAGATTTTAACTTTGTCTCAACAATATAAAGGAAATGAAATAGCGCCATTAAAAGAAATTATAGGGCAAGATAAGGTAATGAATTTCCCAAAATTAAGTAATAATGTTGGCTCGCTTATTGGAGATCCTATAGATAAATGATTAAAAGAATATTTAAGTGGAGAGGCAAAGAGAAAGGAGGAAAGCGGCGAAATTAATCCTTTTTCTTTATTAGCAAGATTAACTATAGGGGATAATGCTTATCAAAAATGTCAATACGATAACAATGAATTAATTAAATACATATATCCTGAATGTTTTGCAGAAATAAAACACGTTAAAAATAAACATATCGGAAATCATAAAAATGAAAATCAAATCATTCCTCATGTAAAAGAAGTTATTAAGGGTGGGATTGTAAAAAAATGATTGTGATTGCCAAGTATTGTAAAATTTTCTAAAAAATTTGACAAAAAAGAAAAAAATTCTGAAAAAGAAGCAAAGCCCATTACTTGAAAAGATTTAGGAGATGCTGGAAATTATACAGCAAAAATTATTAAGGATTGGGAAAAAACAGGAAGAAGTGGAAATTTAATAGATTTAAAATGTCAATATTTAGATTGACAACTTTTAAAACTTTTTAATATATCGGGAGGAGAATCACAAGGATGTCAATTGTTATTAAAGGTTATTTTTAGTGGAAATATTGATGATAAAAGATGATGTCTTTTTGAGATAAATGGCGCTAAAAAATATATTAGAGAATATGAATTTAAATTTTTATCCTCTTTTAATTGATATGATGGCAATAAATTTTGAGCAAAATGCTCATCCTACAATATATAAATAATTTTCAATAAAAAATAATAAAGGGTTTTTAGCCCTTTATATCAAAAAAACTTTAAATAGAGTTGTTGATTTTAATTAATTAGTTTGCTATTTGATATTATTTTTTATTTTTTTATTAATTTTTTTAGCATTTTTAGATTTAACTTCCAATTTTAAATCTATTTCTTGTGCATTTACTAATAGCTCTTCAATTTCTTCATCTAATTCTTTATTTAATAATTCAATAAAAATATTCATTAAGTCATAATAAAAATTATCAATTTCTTCAAAATCTCATTCACGTCGTTTTTTATTCGAAAAAAACATTTTGAGCTCTTTTTGTTTTTTCAATTTTTAATTATTTTATATTTTCAATACAACTGACTTTTTGTTTATTTTCTTGTTTATACATTTCAATATTTTGACATATATTATTTTTTAATATTCCTTCGTAATTTTGAAAAATAGGAACTTTATCTTTTAAATTTTGTAATTTTTTGTAAGTTGTTGTAAGCTGTTTTTGAAGTTCATTTAATTTTTTAATAATTTCATTTATTTCCATTTCTAAAATACGAGATTCTAGCTTAAGAGATGAAAAAAATCTTTCAAAAATACGCATTTTCAACTTTATATCATTGATAAAATTGACGATTCTAAATTCTTTTTTTAAAAATTCTTCGCTCAAATAATTTATTTGTAGTAATTTGTTTATAGCTTTAGAATTTTCTTTCATAATATTTTGTTTAAAATTTTGTAATTTTTCTTTCGCTCAATTTCCTTTTAAATTATTGTTATTTGATTCTTGTTGCCCCCCCCGAAAAGTTTTATTAGTTTCTGTTTCCACTATTTTATATAAAGAATCAAAAAAATTACTTCAATTGTTGATAGCTTTGTAAATACTATTTAATAAATTTATAGAATTTCTTATTGCATTTAGAGTTGCCTCCAACTCTAAATGTTTTTCTTGGTATTTATTTATATTTTCTAATAATTTAGATAAATTATTTTTAGTTTCTAAATTATTTTTGTATAAATCAGAAAGTTCTTTTTCTGACTTTAAAATAGATTCCAAAAATAAATTTATAGATTTATTAATTAAATCTTTAAGTTCTTTAGAATTTTTTAAAGTTTTGGATAATTCGTCATAAAGATTTAATAATTCCTTAAATTTATTTGCTTCTTGATTTTCGAATATTTGTATATTTTGATTGTTAAATTTAGATTCAATTTTTTGAAATAACTTTTTTAAACTATTGTTTTCTAGATTATAAGGGATTAAATAAACAGAAGTCCCAACTATCCCTGTAGACAGGGAAGCTAAGGATACTAACTTAGAAAGTAGAAAAATTTAAATTCACCTAGTAGTTAAAAAATTTAAATTATCTATTAAAAATTAAAGAAAACTTCCAAAACTCAGGAAAAACAAAGATTTAAAAAAATAAAATGCGCGGGGGAATTCTTCCTGAATCCCCCGCAAAATTCATTATACACTATTAATTTAAAAAACTAATTTCTATCTAGATTCTTCTATTTTTAATTGACCCATTTTTTTCAACAAATTAGTTGCAATTAGTAAATTCATTTCATAAAAAACATTATTTAAATTATTTTTATTATTTTTTTCTTTTTTCGCCTCAATTATTCTTCTCATATGTATTTCTCATTCAATCTCAGTATCAAATAATGCATTAAAGGGATTGTCTTCTCATTTTTCTTTCCACCCAAAACTAGAAGCTAATGATTTATCTTTACCTTTAAACAATGTTTTTTCTTTATCTCAATTAATTTCTTTTAAATTTTTTAATATTTTTTCAATATTTTCTTTTTCCCCTTTAAATTCATTTTTTTTAACTTCTTCACTATTACTTCTAATACTTTTATTTAATTTATTTTGTAAATTTATCATATTTTCATGTAAATCTATATAACTTTTTAAAAATTCTTTTAAAGCTATTTTGTGCTCTTTATTTAATTCTGTAACTTTTGAAGATCTATCTCCGTAACATAATTTATATTCCTTTTCTTGAGCAATTATACAAATAGATGATTGAGCGCCTTTAATTTTTTCATCATAATATTCTTTTGTTTTTTTGAAAGCTTGTTCATAATGTTGTTTTTTTGTTTCTAATTCTTTTATCGCTTTTTTAATTATTTCTTCTTGCTTTTCATTAATTTTGCTTATATTATTTTCTCTCTTAACTTCTCTTGTTATTTTTTTTACATTACGTGTAACATCATTGAATTGTTGTTTAATTTCTCGCTCATTACCAGAAGAATCAATTAATAAAACTTCAGAATTATTAACTTGAATATTTATTGTATTTGCAGAAATATTTATTTCTTTTGAATCGTTTAATTTCAAATGATCAGAGTTAATTTGTTGAAATTTAAGTTTGTCTTCTTGAGGAGAAGATTTCAATATTTCATTTTCATTATTGCTGGTTGTTGAAACATTTTCTTTTAACAATGATCGAAACTCTTCTCCTTTTGATTTTCAAACAAAAGGAACTGCTGTAGAATTAGCTCCTACAACGAAAATTGCACTACCCAATAATTTGTACTTCAGGGCCAGAGGCATTTTAGTTTTTAAAAATAATTCTTAGTATTAAAAAATTAAATTTTAAACAATTTTATTTAATATGGATTATTTAGGATTTATAAATTTCTTTTTCTTAAGAATTTAACCTACTAATAATTTAATAGATACAGGAAGACATATTCCTTTAATTTTTAAGTAAGACTTAAACATTGAGAAAAAATAAATAACTGCTAATAGAGCAAATACCCCAGTCATTAATCCATTATTTAATGAAAGGGGTAATAGAATAGATTGATTATTAAATAGCATATTTACATATTTATTTAATATAGAAGGAACTGCACAAGATCCACCAAAAGATGAAATAAATAGTAAGGCAAATAAATAAATAGTAATTGGCATACTATTTTCTCTATTTCCGAAGCCTAATAATTTAGTTGTTACAAAAATACCTTCCAAATCTTTAATTAGAAGATATATAACAGTTATTAGGCTCACTACTAATAGTGGGAAAACAAGGAAAATGAATAAGTAAGAAATATTATCTGTTAAATTACTTAAATTTTTGAAAATTACATCATTTAACACATTGTTGTTCATAACTCCAATAATAGATGAATTCATAGGTGTCGCATATTTAGAAAAAGCTTGAAGAAAATAATTTGCCAAATAATTTCTCGCTTCATCTTCTATTTGACTATCTTCTTGTGCAGTTGATTGCAGTAAATCTTTTTCTTCTACTTGTTCCATGTTTTGATTTTTCAAATCATTTACTTTCGTGTAATCTATATTATTGTTTTCAACTAATTCTTGATAGATTTTGTAATTTCTATCACTACCTACTATTCATTTTGGATCTTTTTCTTTACCCTTTTGTTTGCTTGATTTAAGTGGAGGGGCATAGCTCATAAGATTTCTGAATGCTGTATTTTCTAGTTTTTGTTGTACATTTGTGTAAATACCTGAAACAGAATATGAAGAGAAAGCTAAACTAATTTGTTCAGGTAAATTACCAATATCCAAAGTTTTATTTCCAGCAGTAAAGATTCCATTAAAGCCTGTATGTTCATTTAAGCCAATAATCTTGTTTACATCTTTTTGTGACATGAAAAAAGCTTCTTTAAAGTAAGAATCAAAAATATCAATTACTTTCAATGTATATTCTTTTATTTCTTTATTTTTTCAATGATATTTTGATTCATATTCTTTGGGTTCTTTTGAGGATAATTGAAGATTTGAATTATTTTCAATTAATTCACAAATTTTGTTATTTTTACCATTTCTTTCTGAATTTATTTGGTTTTTCTCTTGTTCATCTTTAGGGAGAGTTTTTAATTGACAAGTAAATCTAGTGTAATGATTATGAGGTTTAAATTTAATTTCATCTCCCACTCTTAAGTTATGTTTTTTGGCTGCAAATCTATTAACAATTATTGGAAATATATTATTATTTCTATTTTGTTTTTTATACAACAAATGATTTATTATTTTTTGATCTTTAAATAATTTGAAATAAGCTCCTCTAACATCCTCTTTTAATCCAATTATTTTTGTTGAAGTGGAAAGTATTTTATTTTTATCTTTTGCAGTCATAGTTCCTTTTGTTCAAGTATATGTTTGATCTCCTTGGGGAGTTTTTGTGGCATCAAAAGTTTGTTGTTGCCCTTCATTTTGACTAGCCTTCTTTAAATATTCACTTCTTCCGTTTATAGAAGAAAAGAAATGAAGTGGTGGTAAATTATTTTTTATTTCTTCTTTGTTTTCAATAGTATGAACTACATTCCCGAAAGTATATTTAATTGGAAGGTTATATTTTTCTCCTGATTGTCCGTTATTTCTTTGATCTGCAAAATCAGCTATAGCAGTAAATAATAGATATAAGAATTCTGGATTGTACATAATAACAATTTCACGATCAACTATTGTTGAATTATTTAGAATAATTATTTTTGATCCATCTAGATAATAAAGTCCATCTTCGAACGCTTTATTATTGCTATTTTGTTGATCTGTTGTTGAATTGCTTCCATTTTCTGATTTATTTAATAAATCTTGCGTCGGGAAGATATTATTTTTCCCGTTTCTTTGTTTTTGTCTTTTGTTAGTTGCTTGACTTTCTCTTCCAATTTCTTCTCCTTTAAAGAAGTAAGTTTTTTTTCCTCTATATTTATCTCCTTGTTTATTTATTAAATCTTTGTAATTTATTTTTCCTTGTTCAGTTTGGGATGAACTTGTCGCTTCGTGTTTAGTCATAAATTTTGAGACAAAGAAGGGTCCATATTTACTTTTGACAATATCTTGAATGAAATTATCATAATTTTCTTCATCTAATTTTTTTAAAATAGGTTGAACTTTTTCTAAATTTTTAGACGTTCAATCTCATACATTGTAATTCAATTTACCAGATTCAGAGTTATATTCAATATTTATATCTAAAAGAATTCTTAGAATAGTTTTTCCTCTAAAGAATTCTAGGGAACTTTCGATGATATCGTAGTCTTTTGAAGAAATTATTCAAAAGTTTTTATATCAATTTAAGAGAGTTTTTAATGTTGGCAAGTGATAAGTTTTTTGTTGTTGCCCATTTCCATTAACTGTAAATGTTTGTCATCCAGATGATTCTGAAGAACTACTATTTCCATTTGTTTTTTTAATGTTTTTTTCGTAAAAATCATTTCAATATTTAAAAATTGGCTCTCCAGTTTCAAAATGTGTGTAAGTTTTTAAATCTGTATTTGTTGAACTGGTTGTTGTTTCTCTTTTCTTTCGTGAATTATCAGATTTTGGATAAAGTTTTCATTTATTGTCTGTTTTTAAAAATGCACCGTAATCTTTTAAACAAGCATGATCACCTTGTTTGCCATTGCTTTCTGTTTGCTGCGTAACAGCACCATGATTGTCACATTTAACTAAATCTGACTTTCCCCATCAACCATTTACTTGGCCATAATAGTTGTCGTAAATATCTTTTAATATTTCAGTTTCTCGATATTTGCCTTTAATTTGATAATGTGTATTATCACTTTCTTTTGTTACTCCAAAAGTTTTATTTTCAAAATTGTTGGTTGTTGGTTGTTGGTTTTCAACTTGCATTAAGTCTATTTCTTTTCCTAAATTCTCATAAGAACTTAAGTTATATTCTCCAGATTCTTTGGTTGGAGTATCTAACTCAAAATCAAATCCATATTTTTTGGTCGCTTCTTCAGCTTTAGCAACTTGCGAAAACTTTCCATGATTGTGGAAGAAAAAGTTTAAGAAGATAAATCCTATTACAGAAGTTGCTGAAAGAATTGCTGATTGATTTAAAGTATTGAACAATAATACTGATCTGAATTTCCAAATGGAGGAAATTTTATATAGTAATCTATAAACAAAGAAATTGAATTTACTAATTTTCATTCCGGAAGTTGTTTTTAGTAGTGCACTAGCATTATCTTTTAGTATTCAGAAAGAGCAGAAATAAGCTACAGGAGCCACCAAAGATAATACTTTAAAAATAAAGTACAAAGTATTTCCTAGATTTAAAGAATTAAATTTAGTATTTAAGAATCAATAAGCGGAAATAATTGAATAAAAGCTTGATTGAGTCAACAATGATAGAAAATATCCTATCATTGTTGCAGCAGCTAAAGGAATTAATGTAAATAAACAAACATTCAATAAAACATCAGTTTTACCCATTCCATTAGCTACAAAATTACTAAATAGATACATATTACTCTTGATATATCTTTTTACTAGGATAATGATTAGAGTAATAACTATTGCATAAATTAATCCGGAAAGAGTATAGGAGACTGCTCCAACTCTTGATTGGAAGGCAGGAATATAGCTACTTCTTAAGCTATAAAGTTGATCATTACCTTTTTCTTCTCCTAATTTAGTTAAGGTATAGTAATCTTTATGTTTATCTAATTTTTGATCTAAGTATTTTTGTAGTTTTTCCATATATTTAATTTGTTCTGTTTTTGATTGAGCTTTAATTACTTCTGGAAAACCTACTGTAATATATTGTTCTTGTCATTTAGTGGAACCTCTTTCTTTTAAATCATTAAATCCAAATTTGTCTACATAAATAACCCCTTCCTTCGTTTTATCTGGTTGAAGAGATATTCAAGATTGTGCTGGATATAACAGCTCAGGAGTTAATCCTAATCCAGTAATAATTAGTTTTTTATCTCCCACATTAATAATGTGTTCATAATTTTTCTGATCGTCAATAAATTCTTTATACCTTTTTTCCCACGTTTCTTGTTCTAATCACAAATTATTAATTATTTTTCTAAATTCTTTATATTTTTCATTTGAAATAGGTTTAAATCCATTAATTCTTGCATATTCTGGTGAGATAACTGTGAAATAAGAGGTAGGTTGATCTATATAACCCACCATTTTGAAATTTTTTAATTCCACAAAAAGATTAGGGAGTATTTGAGCATCTACTAAATGGAATTTTTGATAAGAAGTGAAATTAAATATTATTCTTGAACCGCTAACATTTCAATTATTTTCTTGAATTTCATTCAATCATATTTGAAGTTTTCTGTGATATTCTGGTTGATATTCTTTATCTAATAATTCAGGTATATTTCAAGTATCTCTTCAAGGATATTGCAAATAAGCTACTCATCATTGGAAAGTATTTCTTATATCTTTTTGTTCATCAGTGAATTTAGCTCTAGAAATCATTCTTAACATTGGCACCATTCAAGGAGAATAGAATGGTTGATCATAAACATTTATAAAATCTCTTAATAATTTTTCCTGATCCTCTCTAGCTTCAAAAAGAGGATTACCCTCAACAATAACTAGAGGATTTAATTCTCCTCTTTCTTTTATATCTTCTATAGAGACTACTTTAAATGAGTGTCCTGTTGTTTCTCTATTCTTTAATGATGCAGTCGAATTACCTAAATTTGTTAATTGTATTGATCTATGAATATTGAATTTCAATTTATATTCTTCCCGAGGATCTGGAATAAATTTCATCATTTGATTATCTTGTAAAAGTCGTCATTGATTAACAATATTTGATAAATCTTTTGCTTTTCGTTTAATTTTTCTATCTTTTGCTTTTTCTAATCAAGGGTTTTGCTCAAAAGGTGTTCATAATTGATGATTATTGAAAGTATAGGTAGAATCGTTAGTTTGTTGAATATCTTCTTTAGAAGAAGCTTGAACTAATTCTGTTTGCCCTTCTTTTCTTCTAAATTCTTCTAATATTTTTCTTAAGTCCAAATATTGAGAATTTAGTAATCATTCTTCTGTTTGGATTTTTAATTTAGCTTTTTTTCTCTCTCTATATTTTCTTGTAAATTCGCGACTTTTTAATTCTTGATATTTTTTTCCAGAATCTATTTGTTCAATAACTTTTCCAGAATCCTTAGACATTCCAACCATATCCCCATTTCTAAGAATTGTGTGTAATTGTCGCTTATTAGTTTGTTCTACTTTTTTTCAACATTTGTTAGTCTGTCCTTGTGGTACTGCTCTACTTAGAGGCTTTAATTTTTGATAAATTTTTATATCTCCAAATTCACAAAGATAACCCAACTTTTCTCAAGTTAAATGTCCATGTATTAAACTTTCATCAACATCAAGATCTTGCCTTTTCAAGTCATCTGATGAACTTTTTTTACTTTCAAAAGCTTTTTCTTCTTGTTGGGTGTTTGTAGCATTTCTTTTAGATCTAGAAAGAGAAATAGTATCTCTACGCTCTCTTGATTTGACTTCTGTAATTTGCGGAATCTCATCAAAAACTCCTCAAGCTGAATTAATTTTTACAGTCTCATATCCTTTTTCTTTATTTTTTTCTTGAGCTTTAGAATCAGCCCCAGCAATTGCAATTACTAAAGAATCTTTGTAATCTGTATTTTCTTCGCTATGATAGGCTTTGAGGTAATCTTGTATCATTCTTCCTAAAAATTCATTTGAAATGTCCATTTCTTCTGTATAATCAGCACATTCTTTTCTAAATTTCAAATTATCTCTAGGTATTAGAGAGGCGGTAGATAAGTTTCCATCCTTCACTAAAGCAGCGTCTCAAATACCCTTGAATCTTATTTTCGGTCTAAATCAATAATTAGTGTAAATAGATTTAATACCTTTCATCGGGACACAGTAATCCCCAGCATAATTAGCTTTAGAGTCCTTTAATTTACCCATTCGTTCACTGGCTAATTGATCTTTATAGTTAACAAATCATCCTTGTGGGGTTAAATAACGAATTTCTATTTCTTTGGGACCTCCTGCCTCAATTTTTTCATCTTGAATAGTTACCGAAACTGGAACAGTAAAACTTGAACCTCCCGAATAAATATCAGGACTACCAGTTTTTATAAACATATCATTTTTAGGGGCAATAGAATAAGGTTTTATAGAAGAATCTATTATTTCTTTTATATTGTCTGTAGAAATTTGCACAAATGCTGAACAACCAGCAAAAAAGGTTATGACAGCAGTAGAAAAGAAATTAGTTTTTATATGATTAATTACTGTTTTAGAAAGTAAAAACATTTACTTTCTGAAAAAAATTACAAATTAATTAAAATTTTCCCATTTTAAATTTATTTAATTCATTGTAAAATTTATTCTGCTGTAGTTGTCGGGGAATAATAGCCTAAACCAGGTCAGGCCGCAATGGAGCAGCCTTAAAGGCTACCCCTATGTGCTATAGCCTAATTTATAGAGAAAAAACTAATTTTTATAGAAAAGACTTTTAAAAAACCTCTTATCTTCTACTGCAACCTAAACAGTAATAAAGTACAAATCTTGATATATAAAGAGCCATTTGCATTAATTGAGCCAAAATTTCAAATACAAAGAAAACTTCTCATTTTTTCGTAACAACAGCATCTTGTGGATCTAAATATCTAACCACTGTCTTCATTCTGTATAAGGATAATATAGGAGAAGTAAATATAATAACACCGCAAAGAATAAGAAGTGCAAAATGAGCGTAACCTGAAATTTTTTCATATACACTACCCATTATTAAACCAATCAAGCTTATAAGGAAAAGTATTAAATAAGCGGAATAGCAAAAACCTAAGAATTTATATAGACTAACAGCTTTGGAATGTTTTTTCATGAAAAAACCTATAGAAGCTGGAATTGAATAGACTATCAAGGTCATTCCGAAAATTGACAAACCAACTCAAAGATTTGCATGTTGATCGCTACTACCTCCAGATATATAACTAACACCTTTTAATAACAAAAGGAAAATAGTTCCGTAACTAAAAAACAATGAAATATAAGCATTTCTTACAAAGGGAGTTCTTACATCTAAGGGATTATTTTTGTACTTAGGAAAATAATAAAACATAAACATTAGGCCAGAAGCAATGGCAAAAATTCCTAAAATTCCTCAAAAAGCTTCAGCCCCACCGAGATGTGTATCAAATTTAGATACACTCGCCAAAATTGAAACAATTGCGCCAAAAGCGGCAAATCCTAATGCAGCTTGAGAAAATACCTTTTTTATAAAACCATATTCAAAAGAGGTAAGATCCTCTCTTAAATATTCTCTAAATAAACCTAAATTGAAAATTGATTTCATATTAACTAATTATTAAATACTTCTTTAATTTAAATAAATAAAAAATGGAGCAACCAAGGGGAATCAAACCCCTATCCTTTGCTTGGAAGGCAAATGTTTTATCACTAAACTATGGTTGCAATTACCCTAAAAAAGACGGATGCATAAACTGGTGCTGGGAGAGAGACTCGAACTCACACGCAGGACCACTGCACGGGGACTTAAATCCCGGGCGTCTACCAATTTCGCCACCCCAGCTTTTTTCATAAAAAATTCTAACTAAAAATAATATTATACTAATAATTTAAAGATCTTATTTTGTAATTTGGTGACCCACCTGGGATTCGAACCCAGGACCCTTTGGTTAAGAGCCAAATGCTCTGCCGCTGAGCTAGTGAGTCCCTAAAAGTAAGTTTAAAAATATTTAAGAATTAAATTCTGACAGTACTTGGTGATTCACCTGGGATTCGAACCCAGGACCCTTTGGTTAAAAGCCAAATGCTCTGCCGCTGAGCTAGTGAATCCTTGGCTGGGCTGGAAGGATTCGAACCGTCGCATCATGGAGTCAAAGTCCATTGCCTTACCGCTTGGCTACAGCCCAAAAATTAATGGTGGGCAAGGAGGGATTCGAACCCCCGTAACCTAATAAGGTATCTGATCTACAGTCAGACGCGTTTAACCACTTCGCTACCTACCCTATTTATATATCTCCTCTTCTGTAAGGAAATACAGGAAAACTAAATTTTATTTTAAAATTATTTATCCATAATTACTTCTTTTTTTGTTAAGTTAGAGAAAATTTTCTCTAACTTTGCATTAAATTCTCTTAAATTTTTTAATCTTTCTTTAAGAGTTATTTTTCCAATCGCACTATAAATTCTTTTATAGCCTTGAAACCAATTGAAAGAAGAATTTAGTTTAAAAAACACTAAAGTTCTATAAGAATTTTTAATTATTTCTCTTAAAGACTCAATAGAGTCTACAAAATACACTATAGATTCATCACTTTCTTTTAAGAAATTCCTAGCAGGAATTTCTCTAAAGAGCTCTATCGAAGATAAGAAGAATTCTCATCAAGCCTTTTTGGAGTGTAAAGTACATATTCTAAAAGATTTTCTAGTTTGATAATTTTTTTCATAAAAATTAGAAATTAAAAAAGCTAAATAAATGGAAAAAAAAGAAAAATATGGACAATAGACAACAACTAAAGAATTTTTAAAACCTAATTGTTCTTTATCAATTAATACATCTTTTTGGGGAAATATTTGATAGAGAAATCAATATACCCTTTTTAAAAAAAAGTATCTAGAGGAATATTCCTCTGATCCTTTGTATTGTTTTCTATGTCTTAAAGAATATAGGGAAAATAATAAAAAAATAAGACAAGATATGGGAAATAAAGGTATTATTAAATACCATCTTGATTTACTTTGAGTGATATTTTCCATTCGCGGTTGAAATTCAAACACTTTCCCCTACTTTACAAAATAAAGGAACTAAACATTCAAAACCTGTTTTAAATATTGCTTTTTGAACTTCACTATTCACGGGAATTAACTCTTCTATAGTTAATTTCATCTTTTCGGGCAAAATAAAATCAATTAAATTTTCTTCATATCAGACTAGTTGAAGAGAACATCCCTCTTCTAGAAAGGATGATAATTGAGCATAATCAGAAGATAATAAACTATATTCTTCATAAGTTTCACTATCACAAAACTTTAAATTTTGTCCCTCTTTATGCGTAAATATAGCTTCTCTTTTACTAAGAATAGCTCTTTCTAATCTTTGATTAGAAAGTTCCTCAGTAATAATAGCTTTAGTATATAGATTTTTTAATTTACATTTAATTAAACCGCCCCTCATTGCTGTTTTATTAAAAGAATGGTCTAACACCAAATGAGGAACTCCTTTTCATAAAACAGTTTGACCAGCTCTTAATTCTCTAGCTTCTAGAATTCTATCGCTAGACATTAAGAATTACTTTCTAAACGGTCAAAATTTATTTTCCATTTAGATAAATAATTTTCTTTAATTTCTTCCCCCTTTAAATTCATTAAAACACTAATTCAAGACAATCAACCTAATCATTCCTTAAAGTTTTTTTCTTGAATGGCCTCATGAATGGAAGCCATTCAACTGTAACTTATATGTAATAATTCTGTTCTAAGTTTATTGTCTTCTCTAGCTAAAACATATAAATTACTTCCTCCTTCCCTAGAAGTGCCTAATATGCACTTCTCGGCTTCTTCCTCTTTCTTATAAATTAAACATAAGGAAAGAGTGAAATGAACAATATCAATAAATTCTTCTTTTAAATTTTCTAGTTTAATCTCTTTTTTAGTTCAATATTTGAATAAAAGAGTTTCATTCAGAAATTCAAAGAATTCTACAACTAAAGCAGTTTTTCGCGCCAATAAAAGACTAAATTCATCTAAAGAAGAAAATTGTTTTTCTAAAACTTTTTCATCTAATTCTTTTTGATATTGAAGTAATTCTGATAACTTCAAAATTTAATTTATTAAATAAAGGACTTTAAAAGCCCTTTTAAGGTATAAAAACCAATTATTTAGAAATAGTAGAAATTAATTTTTTAAATTGTTCTGGATTAGTAATAGCCAATTCAGATAATACCTTTCTATTTAGCTTTATATTAGCTTTTTTTAAAGCATTAATTCCTTGAGAATAGGTAATTCCAGCCCCTCTAAAAGCAGCATTTAATCTCAAAATCCAAAGTCTTCTATATTCTCTTTTTTTATTTCTTCTATCTCTATAAGCATATTGATCAGCCTTAAAAATTGATTGTCTAGCAACCCTATAACCAATATGTCTATGACCTCAATATCCCTCAGCCCTCTTTAATATTTTTTTTCTTCTACGTCTAGTAGCAACACTATTTGTAGCTCGCATTTCTAACTACTTCTTATTATTGGAATGAATAAGATAAGCTGTTATCTTATATTGTGCTTCATTAAAAAGAACACTTTTTCTAGCTTTTCGTTTTTGTTTGGTAGTTTTCGCAGAAGCACAATGAGATCTATGCGATCTTTTTCGTTTTATAGCCCCAGAACCTAGAATAACAACCCTTTTAGCTAAAGATTTTTTAGTCTTATGTTTAATTTTTTTAACCTTTTTTTTCATTTAAATACTGAAAATTAAATATGAATAAACACTATTAAGGCGAATTTTATTTTTTAATTTTAAATTTAAAGGAAATTTTGTCTCTTTAATTTATTTAATTAACTAAATAAATTAATTTGTTAAGTACTAATTTTTCTGCAAATTGTGAAAATCATTTTCTTGAAAAATGATTTAATAAAGGGCCCAAAAGTAAAGAAAAATCTACTCCAATATTATTAATTCTTCTTAAAAAAGCTTATAAATTTAATAAAAAAAATTTAGTAAAAATATGATCTTGCTTTTTTATATTATTTGTAATTCTCAATATTTTATATATACAACCTATAGAATGAAGCAAATTTAAATTAATTTTTAATGAAGTTAATACTAAAAATAAATCTTTCACTGCTGTATTTATTTTTGGCATTTTATTTTTTGCAATCAATGATATTTTTCTCAATAAATTATCTTATTCAGGAAGAATTTTTCAAAAAGATAAGAAAATTTCTTTTATAGAATGATTGAAACTTCATTCTATTTCATTTTTAATAAGATCTGTCACTCCTTTTTCTATAGGTTCAGAACCTTATATAATCTGATGGCTTAAAAAAAGAGGAATACCTTTGAGGCGAGGAGCCTCAATAGTTTCAGCTTTAACTATTAGTTGATTTTTATCTCAAGGAATAATTACCTGACCTTCTTTTATTTATCTGAATCTTCAAGGTAATTGAACTAAGAATCAACCAGATTTGAAATATTATTGAATGATGGTTTCTGGTTTACTAATAGATTTCATTTCTACTGCTTTTGTATTTTCTATTAGTTACAGCAAAAGAGTTCATTATTTCTTTTCTATTACTAAATATAAATTCAACGCTTTATTTAGAATTCCTAATACTTTAACAATTTTTGATATCAAATGAAAATATTTAAGTAATAAAAAATTTAAGAAAAATTTCATAAGAACTTTTTTTAATATTGTCACTTTTAGAGCAATATTTGTTTTCACTATTCAAAATATTCTTAATTATTCTTTATTCGCCCTTTTTAGTTCTTCGATCAATAATAATTGAAGTAATTTTTTTAATAATTTCCATATTATTAATATTTCTACTACTTCTAATAATTTTGTTCCTACTCCCGGATCCGAAGGATCTATTCAATTTACTATAGATAAGATGAATAAATTATTTTCTTTAAATGGAGGATCTCAAGTGGAAAATGGAAAAACAAGTGAAAATTCAAATAAATTAAATGAAACTATTTTTTTGTGAAGATGATCTCAAAAATATCAACCCCTCCTATTAAGTTCTTTATTTTTATTTATTTATTACTTAAATTTTTGAATTAAAAAAAGAATTAATAAATTTCACTTAAAGAAGAGTATTTGCCCAGAATTAACTTCTTGATATACTGTCACCTACTCTTTAACCCCGAAGAACTAATTTTTAGTTTTTTACATATTTCTGCTTTTTTAATTCCTCGAGATTTTAAATCTCAAATGAGAGCATATTGAATATTTTTACTTTTTAGGAATTCATAGATTTTATTAGTTTTTTCCTTAAATGAAAGATCTTGATAAATATCTAAGGAATTTTTCACCATTTCTATTTCAGTTTCTCTGCACCATTGTTGATGCTCTTTAGAAATAAACTGTCAATTGAAATTCTTTTTTAATTCGTGTAAAGTTTGAAACTTAACTAATTGATATAAATAATTTTTAAAAGAAAGAGAGCTTTCGCTCTCTAACCTGTAACTATTTATTGCTTTTCAAAAAGCTAGGAATACATAACTTTCTACTTCTTGAAAAGATCAACTAATTAAATTGGAATAAACATTATTATTTAAGAATTTTGCAGCATATTTACAAGTGGCAGGAAAATATTTAGATAGTACATGATTAAAAGCTTCTTGATCTTTATTATTTTGGAATTTCTTTATATATTCCAAAATTAATGAGTTTATTTTGATATTTTCTTTTTTCATCGAAAGTCATTATATGAGTAAAACGAGATTTTTTTAGTACCATATTTGTGCTTTGCGAGTTCAATTAATTTATTAAATTATTCCTAATATTTTTAACAAATTCTTCTATTTCTGTTTTACAACTTTGAGAATTTAATAAAAATACTTCTCTAATAATTGTTGATCTACAGTTTTCTTGCAAATCAACAAAAATTTTTTCCATTTTTTCAATAAAAATATTTAAAGGAGATTTATGTTCTAGTGATTGTAAATTAATTGTTGTTCTTATTTTTTCTGAATCTTCCAAATGTTGTTCTCAATATAAATCAATAAAGTGAATCATTATTTCTTTTAAAAGACTATTGATATCTATATTGACTAATTTAGTTTTTTTAATCTCCCAGAACTTAAAAAATACTTTATTTAAAAAACTTTCTATATATTCCATTGATTTATTTTTGAAGTCTTTTTCTTCAAATAATTCCATTTCAAAATAATATTCATTTAGTAAAGCTATAAAAGATTGGATTTTCTCTTCAGAACTATCTATTTTTTCAAAAATATGATTCATTCAAGTTTTTAATTGCTTTTCGATCATATTTTCAAAAATTTTTTGGTTTTCAGTAGATAAAAGAATAAATTTTCTTTGTTTGTAAATAATATCTTGCTGAATAGAAAGAATTTCGCTGTACTCTACTAAATTCTTTCTATTATCAAAAGAAGCATATTGAATTCGCTTTTGTAAAGTAGAAATAGTTTTTGAAAGAAAAGGACTTTCAAAATATTCTTCTTTCATTTTTTTAGAAACTTTTTCAAATTTATCAGCACCAAATCTCTTGAAAATAGTATCTTCAAGAGAAATAAAGAAAACTGATTTTCCAGGATCTCCTTGCCTTCCAGAACGTCCCCTTAATTGGTCATCAACTCGCTTAGACTCATTTTTTTCACAAGCTAATACATAAAGACCGCCTAACTCTCTAACTTCAGGAGAGATTTTTATATCTACTCCTCTACCAGCAATATTAGTAGCTATAGTAATAGCATGTTTTTGTCCAGCTCTCGCAATTATCATAGCTTCTTTATAGTGATTTCTAGCATTCAAAATTTCACAAGGAATTCCTTCTTCTTGCAATTTTGAATAAATGTATTCAGATTCATCTACTGAGCTAGCACCAATTAATAGTGGTTGTCCCTTTAAATAATGGTGCTTAATTTCGGCAATGATGGCTTTAATTTTTATTTCTTTATTTTTGAAAATCATATCGGGCAAATCGACCCGTTGAATTTTTTTATAAGTTGGTATTTGAACAACTATCATATTGTAAGTCTCTGAAAGCTCTTTAGCTTCAGAAAAACCAGTACCTGATAATGCTGAAATTTTTTTATATTTTCTAAAAAAAGTTTGATAGGTAATTTTTGCAGATACTTTACTTTCTTTTTCTACTTCTATTCCTTCTTTAGCTTGAATAGCTTGTTGAAGACCATAACTATAACTTCTATCTGCTAATATTCTTCCAGTTCATTGATCAATTAATTTAATTTGATTATCGTGCACTATATATTCCCTTCCATTTTCAAAAACAAAATTAGCTGATAAAGCATTATGAATTTTGTTAATTAAAGCAGAATTATTTAATGAATAAAGCTGTTTTAATCCTAAAATAGATTCAATCTTCTTGACTCCTCTACTGTTTAGATATACAGATTTACTTTCTCAATCAATTTTGTAATCAAGTTGATCTAAAAATTTAACAGCTTGATCAATTTCAGAATGCCATCTAAAACCATCATCTGTCGGCTTTGAAATAATTAAGGGGGTTCCAGCCTCATCAATAAGAATGGAATCCCCCTCATCAATAATTGCATAACTTAAAGGAGGCAATACTATATCATTTGAATTTGTGGCCATATTATCTCTCAAGTAATCAAAAACTAATTCTGAATTAGTTGTATAAGTAACATCACATTTAAACATCTCTCTTTTCAAATATCTAGAAAGAGCAACACTATTAAAGCCAACAGAAAGACCTAAAAAATTTAAGGTCTTTCTACAAAATTCAGCATCTCGTTTTACTAAATATTCATTTACTGTAACTACATGTAATCCTTTTTGTGCTAAAGCTAATAAATAAGCAGCTAAAACAATAACTAATGTTTTACCTTCTCCTGTTTTCATTTCAGCAAAGTTCCCTTCATAAATAACAAGAGCTCCTAAAAGTTGTGTATGGAAAGCATAAAGATTATGAGTTCTAAATACTGCTTCTCTAACTACAGCTAAAGCTTCAGGAACTAAATCGGATAGTTCCTCCCCTAGCTCTATTCTTTTTAAAAAATATTTAGTTTTTAGTTTTAATTGTTCATTAGTTAAAGATTTAACTTCATCAGTAAATTCTTCTACTTGTAAAAGAACTGTATTAAGTCTTGATAGAGTAGATTCTGAAGTACTTAATAATGTTTTTAATCCCATTTACTCGAACAATTAAAATTTTGTATTCCCCCTTTTGGGAGAAATCTTATAAATATTTAAATTTTTTTAAGTTTCTAGAAGATTATTTTTCAGAACAACAGCATTTACAATCGCTTGAACTTTCTTTGCAGCAACAACATTCATCTTTACATGTCTCATTAGAACAACAATTCTCTTTTTTGCATTTTTCACAACAATTTTTATTATGGCAGCATTCTAGACAATCTTTTTTACATGTATTTACATTTTGAGTATTATTGCCATTTTTAGTGAAATGATAAATTGCCAATCCTATTATTGGAGTGGAATAGAAGAACATATATGCAAAAGTTTTGAATATTGATTTATTGATAATAATTTATTGCTTATTTTCAAAATATAGATAAATCAATAAGTATTCTTTCTCAATAATTTTTTTAATATATCTAATCTATTAAATTTTTATAAATTTTTTTGTTTTTTGAATTAATCAAAAATTTAATTTCCCTCGCAGCAACAACATTCCGAAGAACAATTTTCTTTTTGCGCGCAACATTCTTTTTTGCAATTTTCAGAACATTTATCTTTGCAAGATTCAGAGCATTTTTTACATTGATTTTGTCCATTACCATTATTAGAATGATTGCCTGAAGCAAAATGATAAATAAAAAGACCTATTACAGGAGAAGAATAAAAAAAGATATATGCCAAAGTTTTAAAAACAATTTTGAAATTCTTAATAAATTAAATTTTTGTATTTTTTTTATTTAATTTATAAAAATAATTAATATTTCCCTAAAAATAGGGAAATTTAATTATTTTTTAATACTTCATTTATGAATACTAATTTCAAAAAATATATCAAGCAATTAATTAATAATTGTTATTTGTCATAAAAATTTAAGTTGAGAGTATCACTGCAATCTCTTCATCAATTTAAAAATATTTTTCCTGTTCAAGTATTCTTTCATAATGAGCATTTGTAAATTGAATACATATTTTTCTTATCTAGTTTAAATTTTTTAGCCTTCCCATTAAGTTGAATTTGTTTGCTTTGCAATTTATTAGCAATTTCTCCTAATTCTTTAGTAAACTGAACAAATTCTTTCACTCCATGTGAAAATTCTTTTGATAATTGTTCCCAAAATTGATTTATATCCCCTTTTCACTCTAATTTTTCAGTATTAAAAAATTTTTTTAATAATTCAAATAATACTGATCATTCAATCTCAAATAAATCTCGGTATCATCATCCAAAAAGTGATACAGTTCCATGAAATATATTATTTCAATTTTCTTTAATTTCTGCGCTTTTACTATATAATTTGGCTCAATCAAGCTGGACTAATTGCTTGATAAATTTAATAAAATCTTCAAAATATTTTTTAATTGATTTCAAAAAGATAGTATACAAATGAGTTGTTTTTTCTCAAAAACTAGACGCTGCAATAGTATTTTCTAATTGCTGATTATTGGAATTAATTTGATTAAAGGTGAATAATTTTTGAAATTTTTTTCTAATTCCTTCAAAATTATTGGAAACACTTTTGTAAGCTAATTCTAAACTAGCTACACTAGCTATAATAGTGCCCCCCCCGCAAGGGCACAGCAAGTGTAAAGTTTAGGTTTGGTTAAAAATCCAGAAAATCAAAGTTTAGAATGAAGCGTTCAAAACATTAATTTATTGCTTCTTTAAATAAATAATTAACGAATTTGATTAAAAATTATTCAAATTTAGAAGAACAAGAATGTCATCAATTTATAAATAATCTTTCTGCAAAATTATTGTTTCATATAGAACATTCATAAAATTCATTTATATTTTGTTCAGTTAATTTAAGAATTTTCTTTTCTTGTGATTTGTTTTTCTTTTTAGTTATTTTTTGCACTTCTTCAGTAAATTGGCCAAATTCTTTAATTTCAAATTTGATGTTTTCGGATAAATCATTCAAAAAAGTTTTTATATTTTTAAATTCCGTTCATTTGACATTATCTGTATTAGTTAATTTTTTTAATAATTCAAATAGCGCTTTTCATTCTATTGTAAATAAGCCATTTCACCATTCTTTAAACAAAGAAGAAATGTTTTTGTAAATTCCGCCTAAGTTTTGCGCAACAACATCAAACTTACCATAGAATTTTTTTCAATCAAACTCCAATAAAGCTTGTAAAAATTCAATAAATTGTTTAAAGTATTTCTGAATTATTGTTGTAATTAATTCAGATATTGCAGAAAAATTTAGTCATTCATTATTTGTTTTGGGTGTCGTATTATTTGATGCAAATAATTCTTTTAGATTTTTTCCTAAAAAGTTAATTCCTGAGGATATATTATTATTTTTTATTTCTGAACCTATTATTCCCGCTGCGATAGCGCCCCCCCCAATATGGCGCAAAAAGTATAGATTTTAGGTTTTGATAAAGCTCCAGAAAATCAAAGCTTAGATTGTAATGCCCAAAAAATCATTTAAAAAATTTCTTTTATCGTGTTAATTAGTTATTTTCTTCCATAATTGAATTAGTTACTCAAGGAGAACTATGAGATCAAGCTAACATATTTTGTCTACTTAATTTTCTCTTCTCTCTATTACTATTATTAATATTTTTTTCTTCCGATTTTCTTAATTCATCTATATTTCACAATAAAAAAAGAAATCCTCTAAATCTTGTTTCAAATTTTTTTGTTTCTTCTAAAGCTTTTTTTCATTTGTTTGAATCGATTCAATTTTGATAAAAACTGCCACCATTATCTCCACCTCAAAGAAAATTTCATGTTTCTACACCAAATAAGGCATTAAACAAAAAATATAAAAAAGTTCCAAATTCTACCTCAAATATGTTTCTATATTTAAAGCCCAGTAAAGTTAAAGCCCCATTTCATAAACTTCTAGAATCAAAATTTATTTCTGAACCATTAGGTTTTTGTTCATGATTGTTGTTTTTTAAATTTTTGAATAAAGATTCTAATGATTGCCAAGGTTTTTTGAAAATATCGAAGATTGGTTCAAAATATTGGCTTACTATTTTAAAAACATTTTTAATTTGTTGAGAAAAAGATCCAAAAAAATTATTTGGACTCTCATTATCTAATTTATTTTGTTGATTATTTTGCAAAAATAACCCAGCAACACTTCTATAAGCAGATGAAAAGGCAGAAGATATTTGTTGACTTGATAATTCACTTGTAGTAAGACTTAGTACAATGCCCCCCCCAACAATTCCAGCGCAAGAAATAATTAGCTTACTGGGGGTTGACAAGCCAATCATCTTAAGACCATTTTGCATTAACATCTTTTGAAAAAACATAAAAACTAGTTAGTTTTTATTTACTTGAAACACAAATATCTTTATCGCTATTTTGTGAATTATTACATATAGCATTTTTTAGTAATCCTTCAAAATATTGAAAATCAACTACATTTATTTTTAGTGCTTCTCATTTTTGATGAATATTTTGAAGATTTTTATTAAATTCATTTAATTCTTGTGAATTTTTATTTATTTCATCTAATGTCTTTCTAGAGTTCAATTTAAGAACAGAAGTTTGTATATTTGTGAGAAAAATATCAATTTTTAAAAAATTCAAGAGAATTGTAAGATCATTTTGATTATTTAAAAAAGATTTTTTTAATAACTGATTTTGCGAAAAATAAACTTTTAATTTTTCGAGTTGAGATGAAAGATTATCTTTAATTTCTTGTAATGTTTTCTTTGCTATTTCGCCCTGAGAATTAGTTGATTTCAATTCTTCTGTGGATTTTTGATTATCATCGCCCCCCCCGAATTGGATGATTTATTATCATTTTGTTCTAACTTAAAAACTGAGTAATTATCTTTTTCTCAATTTAATTCAATCGATTCGCAGCTTTGTTGTTCCTTTTCCTTAGATTGCTGATTAGCAGAATTTATTATGCAAACAAATTTATTTAGAATATTACCTCATTCTTCAACCCTTTTATTAATTTGAGATAATATATTAATTAAATTTTTAAAAACTTCAAATTCACCAGTTTTTATAAGATTTTTTTCTGATATTTTAGTTAATTCATCAAAAGCTTTCATTAATTGCTTTATGATATCTATATTTTTTTCATAAAGCTTAGTTAATACCCCTTCTTTCTCCATAATAGATTGAAATAACTTTTTCATTTCATCATATTTAAGATTTTTAAATTCTTCAGCATTTTCTTTGTACTTTTTTCAAGTCTCGTGCAAAGATTTAGTATTGTCTAATTTTGTTTTTTCTTCCGATTTAAATTCATTTATTTCTCTACTATCGTAAATAGAACTGCCAGCTTTAAAGAAATTTTTTAATTGTTTTTCGGGAATATTTAAGTTATAAGGAATTAAATAAGACAATAATCCTGCAGTTCCTGAAGTTAATAAAAATAAAGTAATTAATTTTGATAGTAAAAACATATTTAATTAATTTCTAGAAATTTAATTGCACTCAATTGTGTAATTATTGAAAATGTTTTTCGGAATTAAAGATATAAAAAAATTAATTAAATTTTTTTAGTTTTCAAATAAATTTAAACTTTGCCTATATTTGGGCAAAATTAGAGCGAAATAAAGGTTTGTAATGAGTTTATTAATATAAATTTACTTTTTTTGTTGATCTTGTTGCTGCCCCTCTGGAACTGAATTAATTGCTCAAGGGGCACTATAAGCCAAGGCAAACATATTATTTCTACTTATTTTTTTTCTTTTTAATTCTTGATTTGGTTTTTTATGGTTGTTTGTTTCTAATTCTCCCAATTTATTTATATTTCATAAAAGAAAAAGAAATCCTTTCATTCTCTCCTCAAATTTTTCTGTTCCTTTCAAAGCATTTTTCCATTTGTCTAAATTAATTCAATTTTGATAAAAACTTGCGCCATGATCTCCTTTTCACAAAAAGTTTCATTTATCTAAGTCAAATAAAGCATTAAATAAAAAATATAAAAAAGCTCCAAATTCTACTTCAAAAATATCTCTATATTTAAAACCTAGCAAAGTGAAAGCCCCATTTCATAAACTTTTAGAATCAAGAGTCATTGTTGGAATTTGATTCCCTCCATTACTTGAATTTTGTTGTTCTTTTAAAGTTTTGAATAAAGATTCTAATGATTTGAAGGAACCTGTGAAGATATTAAAAATTGGTTCAAAATATTTTTTTACTATTTCAAAAACACTTGTAATTTGTTTTGTAAGAGACTGCAGAAAATTATTTTGATTATTACTTTGATCTTTTTCTGAATTTTTAGGCTGAAATAATCCAGCAATGCTTCTATAAGCAGATGAAAAGGCAGAAGATATTTGTTGACTTGATAATTCATTTGTAGTAATACTCAGTACAATGCCCCCCCCAACAATTCCAGCACAAGAAACAATTAGCTTACTGGGGGTTGCAAAGCCAATCAGCTTAAGACCATTTTGCATTAACATCTTATGGAAAAACATAAAAACTAATTAGCTTTTAATTTTATCGGCGAGAGACGATCTGCAATCTCTTGAAAGAAGTTAGCTATTTCAAGCAATCAATTAGATTGGCCTGGTATAGGCAAAACAAACATATTAAATAAAGAACCTCATTCATATATTATTCTTGCCAATTCTCCTGGCTTAGTATTCATATAACCTCTTATCATATCTTTTGTAATCGCAGGATAATTGCGATTATTAAAACTTGATTGATTACTGAAAGCTCCGCCAATAATTAAACCACTACTATTTTTAAAGTTAGATAAGTCTTTAATTAATTTTGAAAAATCTTTAACTTTTTGAATAGCATTTTTTGGATTTTTCAAAAATTCAGATATAAAAACAGATAAAGCTCCTTCTTCAGCTTTAAAGGGAGAATTCTTATCAATACCAGATAATACTTCCATAAATTTTTTAGTAGATTGTAAACTTTCCCCTTTAAATAAATTAAATAAAGCTTCTCTTTGATCACTTTCAATAAACATTTTTAAAAATTCTCGAAAATGCATAATTAAATTTTTAAAAACTTGCAAAAACTGTCAGATTCAATCTTTTAATCTGTGAATATTTAAAAATAAATCTTTTAGAAATCAAAATGAATCCTTTATTGATATGCTAACGTGCGGTAAAGAATCTGAAAGAACTTTATAAGATTGTTGAAAAAATTGTGATATTGGATTTCAAATTTGATTGAAATTTCAATTAGAATTTTCTTGTTTAGCTTGATTTAAATTATTTTGAGAAAAAATTTCTTTTCCCAGTGCTTTAAATTTTGATATTATTTTCAAATTAACTTCTGGATGAGAAATGCTAGCCACAATTGCTACTCCGATTACAGAAGAAGATAAATATAAAAGTTTTTTATGGGTAATTCCGGTCGCCCATAATCTTGTTTGAAGTTTTCAAAACATGCTTTAAAAATTATTTTTTATTTATAAATATTAAAGTAATTATTTAATTTTTTAAAATTTTAGGGCCCTTCTAGGCCCTAATTAAAAGGCTTTAGAAAAAAGTTAAATAATTAATTCTCATAAAAATATATCTGTAAATTGAACATTTTTGAAATATTTAGATAGCTGATTTTAAATCTAAACTATATTATTTTTTGAATTATTTGAAAATTTTTTATAAATTTATTTTTTTTCCTTCTGTTCTTGAAAAATTGAATCAGTTACTCAAGGAGAGCTATAAGTCCAAGCAAGCATATTTCTCCTACTTAATGTTCTTTTTGGTTTTGGACTTTGATTGCTTTTAGAATTAGTTTTTTCAAATTCTCCTAGTTTATTTATATTTCATAAAAGAAAAAGAAATCCTTTTAGTCTTTTATCAAATTGATCATCTTTAGTGAAAGCTTTCTTTCAGTTTTCTAAATTAATTCAACTTTGTAACAAATTTTTATTATTTTCTCCATTTCAGAGAAAATTTCATTTTTTCAAGTCTAATAAAGCATTAAATAAGAAATATAAAACGGCACCAAATTCTACCTCAAAAATATCTCTATATCTAAATCCCAATAAAGTTCAAAATCCATTTCATAAACTTTTGGAATCAAAAGTTATTTCTGGAGAAGAAGAACTTTGACTATCGCCATTTTGCTGTTGCTTTAAATTTTTAAATAAAGCTTCTAATGATGTTCGAGGTGTTTTGAAAATATCAAAGATTGGTTCAAAATATTTTTTTACTATTTCAAAAAAATCTTTAATTTGTTTTCCGAAAGATTGAAAAAAATTATTTTGACTATTTTCTAATTTTTTTTGATTGCTTTGCTGAAATAAACCAACAAAACTTTTATAAGCAGATGAAAAGGCAGAAGATATCTGTTTATTTAGTACTTCACTTGTAGTAATGCTTAATACAATGCCCCCCCCAATAATTCCAGCACAAGAAATAATTAGCTTACTGGGGGAGGCAAAGCCAACTAATTTAAAACCAGTATGAATTAACATTCTCGATAAAAACATAAAAATTAATTAATTTTTTATTGTCTTATCATTCAAAACACAAATATTTATATCATCATTTTGCGAATTATTGCATATAGCATTTTTTAGTAATCCTTCAAAATGTTGAAAATCAGTTATATTTATTTTTAAATCTTCTCATTTTTGGTAAATTTTTTGTAGATTTTTATTAAATTCATTTAACTCTTCATATTTTTTATTTATTTCTTTTATTGTTTTTTCAGAATTGAGTTTAAGCGCTGAAGTTTGCGCATCTGACATTAAAACATTAACTTTTATTAAAAATAAGGCATTCATTAGAATTTTTTGTTTTGTTTCTAGAGATTCTTTTACCATTTCATTATTAAGAAAATAATTTTTTAATTTTTGTTGTTCTTCTATAAGTTTTGATTTAATTTCTTGTAATTGTTTTTTGACTTCTTCTCCCTTTAGAGTAGGTTTATTGGATAATTGTTGTGTATTAACACCCCCCCCGCAGAATGTGAATTTTGATTATTTTTCGAAAGATTTTCTAAAGTTCACTCTTCATTTTGTTGTTCACATGCTTCATTTTGTTGTGTCTCTTTATTTGAAATATCTATGATGCAAATAAATTGTTTTAAGATATTACCTAATTCTTTAACTCTTTCATTAATTTGTTTCAATAAGTTTGCTTTATGTTTGAATTGCTCTAGTCATGCAGTTACTGATATATTTTCTTTTGACTGTTCAGCTAATTCTTCAAAAGACTTTATTAATTGATTTATAACCTCTATGTTTTTTTCATAGAGTTTGTTTAATTGTTCTTCCGAATTGAGAATAGATTGAAATAATTCCTGAATTGTTTTAAATTTAAGTTCTTTAAGTTCTTCTGCACTTTCTTTATATTTTTTTCAATCAGTATGAAGAGATTTAGTATTGTTTAATCTTTCTGTCTCATTTGTTTTAAATTGATTTATTTCTTGATTATCATAAATAGATTCGCCTGCTTTAAAGAAATTTGCTAATTGATTTTCGGAAGAACTTAAGCTATAAGGAATTAAATAGGATAATAAGCTAGTAGTTCCAGAAGTAAACAAAAATAAAGTAATTAATTTTGACAGTAAAAACATATTTAATTAATTGTTAAGGTGCTAATTTTCCCCCTATGGGGAAAAACTATCGTTTAATTATTAAAAATATCTTCTTGAATTGAAGATATAAAAATTAACTGAATTTTCAATTCTTTTTATTTTTCAAATAAGTTTGAATTTCAGGACTATATTTTTCTAGTTGAGTTCTATATGAGGAAACATTACTTCCAGTTCCAGCAATTAAGTCAAAACCAGGCAGAATTATTCTTCCATCTTTACCTATTACTCAATTACCTCTTACAGGCTCAATAAATCCATAATTAAGTCCTTGATTAAACATTCTATATAAACCTAAGAATTCTCCGTTTTGATTCAAAACCATACTTCCTGAAGCGCCTCTACCTAAAAATGCATTATCTATTAGATAGTTATATCCCCAACCAGACAATAGTTTTCCATTTCATGATACTTTAGAAGCATTTGAAACTTTATCTACAGAAGTCATATCTACGTGTCCAGGAATAATTTCTCTTTGACTATTCAATAAGTTATATTCGTGCGGGAAATAACCATTATTTCTGAAAAAAGTTAATTTACTTTCAGAAGGAATTACATTGTAATGTTGATCTAGGTAACTCTCATTAACTATTCTGAATTTATGATTCATAGAGAATGAAAGATTATCTGCAACGCTTCCTGGATATCCTCCCATAAAGAAACGATCCTCAGATTTAGCCAATTTTTCTGGATCATATTTGCTCATTAATTCTGGAACAAAAAAATTAATATATTTTTTGTTTGTTTTGGAAATATTATCTTTGTAATATTTTTCAAATACTTTATTAGTTATAAATCTTGCTTGTCTTTCATTAGCAAAATTAACCTCTAATACTCCAAAATCTTTGAAATAACTATTATTCTTTATTTCATGGCCTGAAACAGTATATCTAGGTCCCAAAAAGTCCACTGCAGCATATACTAATTTAGGTTCTTTTACAGTTGTGGTGAAAATTCTCGGAGCATCATAATTTTTTCATCTATCTCAAGTTGGAGCCAATCCTAATCATTGATAGAAAGGATTATTTCGATAATAACTTCAATTTCCTGAATGAGTTTTTAATAGAGATGAATATAAATTATTCTCTCTATCTCTATCATTAATATCTTCTTCAGTGTACAAATTCAATATAGATTTATTATTGAGAATAGAATCTTCGCAAGAATCTAGTTTATATCTATAATTTCTAGATCTAGTAGAAATATGATTTGATATTGAATTTTCAGTAATTGGTAAAGAAGTGTTATATGGATTATTTTTGAATCTAAATTTATTAATTACATGTAAATTTGTAGCTATAAACCATTTTGTTGGATAAGTTTTATTATCTTTTGGTAATTCAAAATCTAACAATCATCCTGTACCTGATTGGCAAGGCATTGCTAATTTCACAGTATGATCTTTAATCATTTTGTAAATTTCTTTAGCAGTGTCTTGATGACTTATTTTCATGAAATTTATTCTTTTGGTAAAGCCTAAATCTTTATCAAAATCTCAATATCCTGTTGTAAGATTTTTTAATTCTTCTTGGGTAAAGTAGTTATTACCTCTAGAAATGGTTGATTTAGCATTGTAAACTTTGTTTTCATTGGTATTTACCGATGTTCCGCCAGACGACATCTTATCTAAGTGGTAAAAATATCCATCATCAACAAATTTTCCTGAAGACATAGCTCCATAAATTTGATGACCACCAAGACCAACACCAAGAACTAAGAAAAGTTTTACTCCATTAATAATTAAAGGTAAAAAAGCCATCTACTTAATAAATAACCAAATTATTGTAAAAATTAAAGTATATATGAAAAAGCATTATAAACCATTTAAATTATAGATTAATAAATTATAACTCAGTGTTAGCAATTTTTTAATAAATTAATGTTCTCAATTTAAAAAATAATGGCAGCTAGAATTCCATTGTGAGTTATCACTACAACAGTATTTTCATCTATCTCTGTTCCAATAATTAAAAATGTTACTTTTAATACCAATACATCCAATCAAATACATAATTATTTCTTTAGATTGCCTTTATTTAGTAAAGATAATAAAGATAATAAAGCCCTAATTAATGAAGACAAAAAAAGAATAGAGGGATATTACAAAAAGTATTATCCTCATACTGCTTTTGTTAATGAAGTAACTAATTTTAGTTCTAAACAAATAGAAGGGGAAAATAATCCTAATTTTTATATTCAAGTACAAAAAGGAGAATATGACAAAAATAGAGAATTAGAGTGATTAAAAGCAGTTAGATTAAATCAAATAACTATTGATAAATATTATGAGAAAAAAGCTTTAGATTCTTCTTTAAAAGATGATGATACTTTTAAAGAATTAATTAAGGTGGAAAATTTATTCCCTGAGCGTTCTAAGAGCGCACAAAATGCTTTAAATCAAGAAGCTATAGATTTATTTCTGAAAAATGTAAAAATTCCAATTGAAGATATCAAAAGACTAGTTTATTATCCTTCAGAAAGAACAGGAGCTAAAAGATGATTTGTATGACTAGATAAAGATCTTTTAAAGCTTAAATTAAATTTAGGCTTTCATATTTGATTTTTTAATCAACCCTTTTTAAAAGGGAATGTTTCAGTTAAAAATTTCTTTAATTTAAGTAAAGAAGAGAGTGAGAAAATTAAAGAAAAGATTGAATCACTATATAAATTACTAACAGAAGAAGAAAAGAATTTTTTCTCTCTTTATTACAGTCATTTTTGAATAATGAAGAAAAAAGATAATAAAGAACTTAAAGCTCAAGAAATAACTTCTGAAGAGATAAATAAAATGTACCATTTATTGAGCGAAAAAGAGGAAAAAATAGATATTTTTAGAGATCATTTATTGCAAGTGATTGAAGGGGGAGATAAATTAGCTTTTGAATCATTTTTTCCAAATTATATTACTTATGCATCAGGCCCTGATGCTTTACATACACTAGAAGTGGCAAATGAATTTAATAGTAATGTAAAAGTTACTATTACTCCAGATAGAAGAATAAATAAAGCTTGAAAAGTGAATGAAATATTAGATTTATTCAAAAATTACAGTATTAAAAATTTCACTTTAAGAACTACTGATAATCAAAAAGACCAATGACCAATATCAATATTTTCAAAAATTGGTGGAAATAATTTCCCAATTATTAGAGAAGAGTATTTTACTCAAAAGAAAGTAATTTAAGAAGATAGTGGAGGGATTACTCCCTTGCCTATTATTTGTATTCTTTTTGGTTTTTTTTAGTTGAACTAGATATAAAATACCTGGCCTTGTTACTTCCGCTTTTTTATCTATTTCTTCTTTTTCTATATATAACTTATTTATATTAGGGGGTCTTCCTTTAAATAAAGAAACAATTTTTGGTGTAATATCACTCATTTTCTTTTCCCATTTAAAAGTAATTAATTTCTTTAAGTTATTGCAGAAATTTTTGTTTTTAAAAATTTATACCTTTAAAGTAGCTATTTCATTAGCTAAGAAAAAACACAATATTTATCTTTATGAATTAGCTTTATTTCTTCTAATTCCTGGTTCTATTTTTATATTTTTATTACCTAACACTCTTAAAAATTTAGCTTTACTAATAGTATTAGGAGTATTTAGTATTTTTGCTTTATGATGATTATTTTTTAATTTTTATTTACCCAAATTAATCTGCTCTTTAGAGCATAAAAGAAAATTAATTTTTCCAGAAAGACAGTGGAGAAATATAAAATATTCACGAATTCTAGGCAATGAAGAAGAAAATGAATCAATAATAAATGGCCCTGTTAAAAGAATTAGAAGAAATTGGGCACCTTTATTAATGTTTTTAGCATTTCTGGGTTTGTTAATCTCTCTCTCAACCGCAAATTTAAATTATCCCGATTTTTTTAAAAATAATCAATTACTTTCCTTTGATCAAAATAATTTTTCAACATTACAAGATACTTTAAATAATTTGAAAGCAAAACCATTACAAGATATTCCCAAAAATGTGCAACAAAATACCTCAAATAGCTCTTCTTTGTTGTACTATCTTTTTCCAGAAGGGGTTTCTTTAGATAACTTAATTTCACAATTAACTAATGGAAAAAAACAACAAAATGAACAATCATCAACTGCACAAAATTATACCCTACAAACTACTGAAGCTTTCTCCAAAATGCCAGATTTAAAAGCTACAGTTAAGTTGTCTTTCCTGTCAATAGTACCTTTATTTATATATATATGATGTAGATTTAAAGCAATCAATGCTTTAGCTTTTATTATTTCCTCTATATCTTTATTTGGCATTAACTATTTCTTATTATTCTCAACAACATTAAAAATTTCTAATTTAATTCCAGAAATTTTAATTATCAGTTTCATAATATTGTTGATTTCTTGAGCTAATTCTCTTTCTTTTTCAGGAGCACTTTCTGGAGATATTAGTAAAGTAGAAAATAAAAAATTATTTTTAAGAGTTCAAGCCAATAGACTGAAATGAATGATGAGGCAAGGAGGCTTTTATTATCTTCATTTATTATTAGTATCTTGTGGAATTTATTTATTTTTTAGAGAATATGATATAGCATATGCTATATTCCTACTTGTTTTATTTAGTTGCATTACTTTATTATTTTTCTCATCTGTTTCTTGTTTTTGATTGGAGAAGTTTAGTTTAATGGTTGGCAGAAATTATGCAAGATTATATGGTATGTTTAATAGAGTTAGAGAAAGAAATTATGAAAGTCAAGCTGAAGAAGAAAGAGTTATAGGAATTAACTCTAATTAGCTTATTGTTTTAAAAAAGGGCTTTTGGCCCTTTTTTATAACTTCCCTTAAAAGAGAGTTATTCTATTTTTTGGCCAATTATTCAATATATTTCTTTGTAAATCTATTTGCGGAGATAAAAAACATTCAGGATTTTCATAAGTAAAGCAATTTTCATGTGATTTATTAATAATGTTTTCTGGAGGTGTTCTTTTTCAATATCTATTAATCAAATCAATTATTAAATTGGAAATGCTCGTGAAAGTTAAAATTCCCGTAGCTATTCCCATTAGGGAGGAAGCACCCCCTTGGGTCTGTTTCTTTTCTGAAAGAGTTAATTTTCTCATATTTTTTAAACCATTCAGGGAATTCCAAAAGAAATTCCACTTTTGTAATAATAAGGAGAAAATCTAATCATAGGTCTAAAAGCTTCTGATGCATAAGCATAAAAATCTCTTCTGCTATTTGAATTACTATTTATATAGTTATCTTGAGAATTAGATATTCCCGATGGGTTAAAAAATCTTGAAGAGATTTTACCTACTGAATAATTTTTTCTATTAGCAAAAAGAGAATATATTTCTTCTCCTAAAGAAATAATTCCCGGAATAGCTGATAAAGATAATAAAGAAATATTATGCAATTTAGTGTTATAAGTATTTATTTTGGATTTTGCAGAAGAAAAAGGAGAAATTCTTCTCCTTCCGGCTCCCCCTACAATTTGTTTTTTCTCACTTTCTGAAAGTTTTTTCATTTTCTTAATTTTTTCATTCTATTAATATTCGATTTTTTTAAAAAGGAATAAAAAATTTTAATTAATCATTTGTTCAGATTACATTTTTATTGAATATGTACTCTAAATGCTTGAAAAGGTTATATCTAGCTACAATACTTTGATAAGGAGTATCTGAATCTTGGGCTTTAGCTTTTTCATCAACTTTCTTTTGATCTTTCTCTAATTCTTCAATTTTGTCTACATTCAAGATAAAAGGATTTCCATCCTTATAAATAATTATTGTTGGAATACCTTGTTGTTTTTCTCCAAAATAATAATGTAGAAGAGAAAGTATTTTTCTAGCTTTTAAAGCTGATTTATCATATCTAACGTAGTCTCCTTGAACTTTTCCCTGACTTAATAAAGTTTCATGTCATTTAGTTCATGGAAAAGTAGCTAAATCATCATTATTTCTATTGTCTAAATTGGGGATTTTATCACTAAAAAAAATAAATTTAATTTTTTTTAATTTATCTTTAGTTTTTGCCAATGAATAAGTTTCATAAAAAACACCACTCTTATAAATATTTTTATGATTTCCTATTCAATTTCCCGGAGACTCTCTACCGCTATATAAAAAGTCTGTACAGTGCGGGCATGCATCCGAACCAAAATAAAGAACGTAATTTCCATTATTGTATTTCTTAGTCCCTTTAATTAGCTCTGCATCAGAATGTTTAACTGTAGGTAATTCATCGAATTTATTTATTGATTCATCATCAGTATATTGATTTTCTGAACTATTGTTATTTGACGTAATTGAAAACTGATTATCTGTGTTCATGGCGTAATGTTCAGGCTTAGGATTAAATTCTTTGAATGAATATTCAGTATATTTATCTCCAGCAAGTATTGTTGGGATGCTAATGGCTCCAGCCCCTATGGAGCTAAAACTTAAAATCAAAAGAGCTTTAAGTTTTCCTAAACCTAAAATCAAGTTAGTTAGAGGATTTCATTAAATTTAATTAATTTTAAGTTTTTATATATAACCCAATAATTGGCTTTGTTGTTATATAAAAATTAATTAAGTAGGAATTGTCGGAGAATATTGTTGAATGTTTTATTGAAATATCAAAACATTCTAATTTGAAATATGAATTTAATAATCAAAAGTTGAAATTGGATAGAGTTCTTTTTGGCTCAGAAGTTTATCCACATAATTATGGGTTTATTTCTGACACTCTTTCAGAAGATGGTGATCCTTTGGATGTAGTGGTATTATCTAATTTTTCTTCAACTCCTGGAACTTATTTGGATGGAAGAATTTTAGGAACATTAGAAATGATAGATTCTGGAGAACAAGATTGAAAGGTAATTGCAATAATGGATTCAGATCCAAGACTTAAACATATAAATTCTTTGGAAGATGTTCCAAAACATTGAAAAGATGAATTAATTAATTTTTTTGAAAATTACAAAAAGTTGGAAAATAAAAAAGTTTCTTTAGGTTCTTTTTTATCTTTAGAGAAAACTATTTCTTTAATTAAAGAAGCTAAAGAAAGGTGAAAATCTAATCAAAAAAATTTATAATGGCGCATCTAATAGGACTCGAACCTATACTCTTTTGATCCGAAGTCAAATGCTTTGTCCAATTAAGCTATAGATGCATAATTCTTAAGAACTAAAATCTCCAGAAAGATTTTACTTCCAGATACACTTTCCTTCGTTCAGGAAAGTGTTGATCTCTTTTTTGAAAAGATTCATAATGAATTTAATATTTCTCTTCGAACAGCTATTAGAGAATTTACAGAATATCATGTATACTCTTGTAATTATTTAGGTCTTGCCGCGGATCCTAAAAACTTATCTCTTTATTATCAATTTAATTACGATTCTGAGAAAAATTTAGCTACATTAGAAAAAATTTTCTTTGTTTCTCCTGAAGCTAGACATATCCTAACTCATAATTATTTATTAGAAATTGATTCTTATTCAAAATCAAAAGTAAAGAAATGTGCTAATAAATTTAAGCAACAAGTTAATTCAAAATCTAGTTTATTTAAATTTGAAAATAGTTTTAAAGGATTAACTTTTTTCTCAGATTACAACAAATTAGAAAGTTTTAAGGCTAAAAAAATATTATTAGATTATTCTTGATTAAGAGAACAAAATAAACAATTATTACTTCTTAAAAATTTGAATAATAATTATGAAAATGAATTTCTTAAAGAAGTAGTAATTAAATTTGATTTATCATTTTTGACAAAATCCCATTTCTTTGAAAATGATAAATATGCTAGCTTTAAAAGTATTTTGCCTCCAAATTTAATTGTGGAATTGCCTTTAACAATAGAATATGAATTAGAAAAAGTTCCCGAGTCTTTAAGAAAAGAACAAATGATCGGTCTTTCTAATTTAAAAATGAATATTTCTTAGTTAGTTTATGTTAATTAATATTCAATCAGCAGAGGAATTAGAACTACTTCTTTTAGGACATGAAGTTGTTATAGATTTTTATGCTGATTGATGCCCCCCTTGTAGGCAATTAATGCCTATTCTTGAAAAAATATCTGATAGTCAGCCTTTTATGCATTCCATAAAATTTGCTAAAGTGAATATTTCTGGTCTTCCTGAGCTAGCTAAGAAATATGAAATTTCTTCCATTCCCACTTTAGTATTTATTTCTCAAAAGCATAGCAAAACAGAAAGACATTCAGGTTTATTATCAGAAGAAAATTTAATTGATGCATTAGAGAAGTTTTTCTTCTAAATTAAAGAATGTCTAAAGATAGCCTCCCCAGCGGAGGTACTATTCTCCTGTGAGCTTTTTCAGCATTAACAATATTCACTGTTTTATTAGGATGTAAAAAATTATTTTTTAGATTATGATGTCAAAAAAATTATTTGATATTCCCAAGTTTAAATATCAATACTATTTCAAGTATTGCAATGATTATTGCTGCAAATACAGCAATAATATTTGCAATTATTTTTCTTACTCATAATCTTTTAGGAGTTGTCTTTCAAATTTATCCGGGAAGTAGATTATTAATTGAAACTATATTAATAAAGATAGGTGGTAGTCTTTATGGTCCAGTAATAGGTATGTTAATAGGTCTTTTAACAGACCTATTAACAGTAATTCTTACTTCATCAGTTTTTAATTATGGATATTTATTGGCAGCTATTTTTAATGGCTTTTTAGGAGGTTTTATTTTTATGCTTAGAGATACTAAAAAATCTAGAACAAAAGTTAAATATTGACAAAATTCAATATTTATTATTTGCTTATTAATTGGAACAGGAATTGTTTTTTCTTTCTTCTTTGAAACTGTTAAAGCCAAAAATATAGCAAGCGGAGGAATTGCACTAAATATTTTTGGAAAAGATATTAAATCTCCAGCTTGAGTTTTTGAAGCCTTTCTCTCCACTATTGCTGGCTTAATAATATTTGGCTTAATAGGTAGTTTAGTGCTTTCTGATGAAAGAGTTTCAGTGAAATACTGCGAAAAAGCTAAAAAATGAAATATTATTTGTAGATTAATAGCATTGAATTTCATTTCTTATATTTTGGTAGATCTTATTACCCTTCCATTATTTGATATAAAAATATCTACATTACCTTATGAACAGTTTTTTGTAATGAGAAATATAGCTTTAATGCCAGCTGTCACTTTCTCTACTTTTATAGTTTGAAAAATTTTCAAACTAAATGAAAAATTGCATTTTACTTCTTTTAAAGAAAAAACAGTTCTTCCGAGTAATTCTTCAAGCTCTTCTTTCCCTAATATTCAATGTCATCCTAATTTAAGTTACTAATTTAATTTTTTAAGTTGTCAGAGATAGAAAAATATTTAATTGAAAAAGGATTTTTATATCCTAGTAATTCTATATATGGTAAATTAGAAAATTCTTGAGATTATGGTCATTTAGGAGTTCTTCTAAAAAATAATCTAAAACAAGCATGAATAGATTATTTTGTTACTAAAAGTTCAAATGTTCTACTCTATGAAGGAAATATATTAACTTCTAGAGAAATTTGGGAGGCTTCTGGGCATCTCAAAAATTTTGAAAAAGAATTGATTGAATGCAAAAATTGTAATAAAAGATATGAAGTAGAACAGCAATTATTAAATAAATGTAAATATTGCGGTTCAAGCGAATTTTCTGAAGCAAAAAAATTTCAATTAATTTTTAAAACCGATAAATATTATTTAAGACCTGAAACTGCTCAAACTATTTTCGCTAATATTAAATTAATTTCTCTGAATTCCAAGCTCAATCTACCTTTTAGTGTAGCACAAATAGGCAAATCTTTTAGAAATGAGGTGACCCCTGAAAAAACTATTTTTAGAACTAAAGAATTTGAGCAGTTAGAATTTGAAGAATTTACCTTTCCAGAAAAAGCAGAAGAAACTTTAAAACAACAAGTAGAGCAAATTAAAAAATTTTTAGTAGAGAAATTGGAATTTCCTACTTCTTCTTTTTCTTTTGAAAGTGTTCCTAAGGGAGAATTACCACACTATTCACTTCAAAATTATGACTTACACTACAATTTTGAATTCGGCAGAGAAGAATTATGGGGAATAGCAAATAGAGGTAATTATGACTTAAGCTCTCATCAAGAATATTCTGGAGAAAAACTTCACTTTCAAATAGAAGATAATTCTAAAGTAATTTTGCCACATGTAATTGAACATTCTTTAGGACTAAATCGTTTAATGCTTGCATTAATAAATGAGAAGTTATTGAATATTGGAAATAAAAAATGAAAAACTCTTTCATTACCTATTTTTTTATCTCCCTACAAATTTGCTGTTTTACCTTTAACTAAAGAGCAATTAAAAGATGCTAATAAATTATTTAGTTATCTTCAAAAATTTTCTTTCTCAGTTATTCTTTCGCACAAAGGTTCGATTGGAAAAAGATATAGAGAGCAAGATGAAATAGGTACTCCTTATTGTTTAACAGTAGATTTTGAGAGTGGCAATTGAGAAGCTCTTTCTTTTTCTTTAACTTTAAGAAAGAGAGATAGTGGAGAACAAATTAGAATTACAAAAGAAAAATTACGAGATTATATTCTTCTCGCTCTAAATGTCTCTAAAGAGCTTTGATAAATCCAAATATAAAGTAAAAGAAATTCTTCAAAATTATCTATCCCTCGAAAAGAGGGGTAGAAATTTTTGAGCAGTTTGTCCTTTTCATGATGATACAAGCCCTTCTTTATCCATCTCAGAAGAGAAAAATATATTTAAATGTTTTTCTTGTGGAGTGGCAGGAGATGGCATTTCTTTTATTATGAAAAAAGAAAATATTTCTTTAAAAGAAGCTTTATATAAGGCTCACATTCTTTTAAAACTACCTCTTGAAGAATTAAATAATATACATTTTGATTCACAAGAACTTTTATTTAAAAGACAACTTTTAAAATTCAATGAATTTTTATTAGATTTTTTTGAGAGCTCCCTTCATTCTAAGGATGGGAAAGAAGCTCTAGAATATTTAAAAGAAAAAAGAAAATTAAGCGCTTCTATAATAAAAGAAGCTAAATTAGGTTTTGCTCCCACTGGAGCAAAACTTTTAGCTTCTCTAGAACAAATTAAAAAAATTTCTCATGATTATCAATTTATAAATGAAGGTTTTTTATTAAAAACAGGAATATTTATGAAAAATACTAATAATTCTTTAAATAGTATCTTTCCTATTTTTCAAAATAGAATTATCTTTCCTATTTTTTCTAAAACTTCAGAAATAATAGGTTTTAGTTCTAGAAAATTAGAAGACTTAAGAGATAATAGTCCTAAATATATTCATTCACAAGAAACTGCTTTATTTAAAAAGACTAATTTACTTTATAACCTACAAGATTTAACAAGAGTTAATAAAGAAGACTTTATTTATCTGTTTGAGGGTTTTTTTGATTTATTGGTAATGAAATTATTAAAGCCCAATAATATTTGTTTGGCTTTATTAGGTAGTGAAATATCTAATAATGGCTTAAAGCTTCTATCTTCTCTATCTAATAAAAAAATAGTACTAGTTTTAGATAATGATAGAGCTGGCAAAAATGCTACTCTCAAATTATTTCAAAAATTATTAAAAAATGAATTAAATCCTTATATTCTTCCTATTGAATATGGAAATTGCAAGGATTTGGCTGAAATGTATGCTACTGATAGCTCAATTGCCTTACCTGAACCCATTCTTTATATTGATTGAATTAAAAAAAATTGAAGAAATCTTTGAGAAAAAAAGGAAAATATTACAGATATTATTTCAATTAATCAAATAGTAGATTTTTTGTTATCTGGTTTATTTCAAAAAAATTCTAAAAGATCTAGAATATTTTTATTTCCGGAGCTTAATTATGAATTTGCAATTTCTCAACTTTCAAAAATATTTGATCTCTATCAATTAATTGAAAAAACTTCAGAAGAAGAGCAAGCAATAGAAAAACAAAAAAAGAAATATATAGAAGCTATTAATCTTAGTTCTATTCTTTCTAGAGAAGATAGAGGATGAATTAATAACTATTCAGGAGATGAAGATGTAGCTTCTAATGATTTAGTTCATCAATATTCTTCAATCTTAGAAATTATTGAAGAGTGTAAAAAAGATTATCAAAAATTATCTATTCTTGCAAAAGAATTTTCAAATTGAGAGAGCCCTTTATTATTTCAATATTTTGAAAACTATCAATTAAATTTCACTGACAATGAAAATTCTTTTTTAATAAAAATTAGAAGCTCTATTGAAGACTTAAAAGATCATTTATCTTTTGCTCTAGAAGAAGAACAAATTAAAACACTTGAATTAAATGGAATAATAGATTTTTTAGAGCTTTATTATTGCTTAGTAATTTCAGTAATAAGAAGGGTGAAAAATTATATAGTTTCTTCTTCAACTATGGGCTTTCCAGATAAATATGATCTAGTAAATCAAATGGAAAGTGAAGAATTGGAATTAAAAAAAGATATTGTGAAAATATTTAAAAAATTATTAGAGTTGGAAGAAAAATTTAAAGAAGAATAAGGGAGGAAATTTTTTAGCCAGTTCTCTGGCTAAAAAATTTATTACTTTTTTAAAAAATTAGATATTAAATAAATGAAAGCTATTTTATGCATTATCTTAAAGCTCAAATTATTTCAATTCATAAAAATTATGTCATTGCTGAAAATAACAATATTGGTTACAAAATATATTTAGCAGAAGCTAATTCTTTAAAGGAAGGAGATAATTATTTAATTTATCTCTTTAAAGAATTTAAGTTAGATAATAAAAATCAAATAATTTCTCATTTATATGGCTTTCTAACTGAAAAAGAATATGAATTATTTAATAATTTAATGACTATTAAAGGAATTGGTTGTAAAACTGCACAGACAATTTTGACAAATGATTGAAATATGATTTGTATTTTGGCCGAACAGGAAGAGAGATTGAAACTAGCTGAATTAAGAGGATTCAATTTAAAAACAGCTAATCTTTTTATTTATGCTCTAAAAAATACTAAATTTCTAAAAAACTCCTTTATTAGAAATTTTGAAAGTCTTTGTATTAAAGAAAATAATTCTTCCTATATGGAAGATGAAATAATTTCTTCATTAATCAAAATTGGATATACATTTGAAGATATTAAGCGAGCCTTAGTAATTATTAAGGAGAATAATTCTCAATTAAATGATTTCAATTCAATAATTAATGAATGTTTAAAAGCAATTTCACAATTTAAATATCATTAATTCAGCATGAAATTAGATATTTCAAATTTAAGACCCTCAAATCTAAATGAATTCATTGGAAAGCCTGAAATAATAAAAAGTTTGAAAATTGGAATAGAAGTAGCTAAAAAATTAAATAAGCCGTTGGAACATACTTTACTTTATGGCCCGCCGGGAGTAGGTAAAACTTCATTAGCTCACATAATAGCTAATGAAATGAAAGTTAATTTAAAAATTGTTCCTTCGACAAATATTCAAACTCTACCTGATTTAATAGGGGTTTTAAATTCATTAAATGATTTTGATGTTTTATTTATTGACGAAATACATAGTTTGAAATTGGAATATTCAGAAATGTTATATTCAGCTCTTGAAGATAATGTTTTGGATTTATTAATTGGTAAAAATTACAATTCTAAGACAATTAGAGTAAATTTGCCTAAATTCACTCTAATAGCAGCAACAACTAATTTAGGAGCTTTACCAAAAGCTCTAGAAGAAAGATTTGGATATATCTTTTTTATTGATTGTTATAGCGAAGAAGAATTAATTACTCTAATTAAAAGAGTTCTTAATTTATGGAGGCTAAATCTTAATGAAGAAGAAATAACAACAATTGTTTCTAATTCGAGGGGAATTCCTAGAAATGCTAATAGAATATTGCGAAGAGTTTTGGATTATAAAACTATTAATAATAAATGTGAAATTCAAGAAATTATTAAAGAATGCGGTTTTGTTTATATGGGTTTAACTGAAAGTGATATTAAATATTTAGTATTTTTAAAAAATAGTTTGAATTTCACTTCAGGAATTAAATCTATAGTTCAAGGAACTAATATAGATGAGTCTACTTTAATAAAGAAAATAGAACCTTATTTAGTTTGAAAAGGCTATATTTCTAAAACTAATAAAGGTAGGATTTTGACAGAAAAAGGAGAAAAAATATTGAGTAAATATAAAAAATGAAAAAGTAGAGCAAATAATTAGAACTTAAAATAAAGAGGTAACTTGTTAAGTATTTTCCGAAGCTAAAAATGCTTCTGATCAGGGCTGACATGCGTTTTTAAAGTTTTTTGACAATTGATTAAGAATTAATAATTTATAAACTAAAGATTCTCAATTAAATTATTAAGGGCTAGTAAAGGATTTCTTGGAAATGATAGGCGATGAAGGACGTGCAAATCTGCGAAAAGTATCGGGGAGTCGATTAGAGACCTTGATCCGGTAATCTCCGAATGTGGAAACACAGTAGAAACTAATCTTTCTACTATTGTTGGGTGAATTAAATAACCCGACAAGGCGAACTCGGCGAAGTGAAACATCTCAGTAGCCGGAGGAAAAGAAAACGAAGCGATTCCCTCAGTAGTGGTGAGCGGAAGGGGAAAAGGCTAAACCGAAAGATCTAGACGAAATTTCGGGGTTGTAGGACCTCGATAAAGCTATTTTGAAATGTAGTGGAAAATCACTGGAATGTGATGTTATAAAGGGTGATAGCCCCGTACATTAAACATCGAGAAAAGCTTGAGGTATCCTGAGTAGGGCGGGACATGTGAACCCTGTTTGAATCTGCCCCGACCATGGGGTAAGCCTAAATACTAATCATTTACCGATAGTGAATAAGTACTGTGAAGGAAAGATGAAAAAGAACCCAGATATGGGAGTGAAATAGAACTTGAAATTACTAGCCTACAAAGAGTCGAAGCACATTAATGTGTGACGGCGTGCGTTTTGAAGTATGAGCCGGAGAGTTATTGTAAGTTGCAAAGTTAAGCCGTGAAAAAGGTGGAGCTGGAGCGAAAGCAAGTCTTAATAGGGCGTTAAGTAGCTTACAATAGACCCGAAAGGGGACGAGCTATTCATGAGCAGGTTGAAATTTGGATAAAACTAGATGAAGGACTGAACCGACTGTCGTTGAAATGATAGCGGAGGACTTGTGAATAGAGGTGAAATTCCAATCGAGTTCCCTGATAGCTGGTTTTTGTCGATATAGTTTTAGGACTAGCGTCAAATAAATTGATAATTGGAGGTAAAGCACTAAATCTATAAGGGCACTTCGCTGTGTACTAAATAGAATTAAACTCTGAATTCCAGTTATTTTACTTTGGCAGTGAGACTATTTGGGATAAGCTTTATAGTCGTGAGGGAAAGAGCCCAGACCAACAAATAAGGTCCCTAAATTAAGCTAAGTGGAAAAGGAAGTCAAAATTCATAAACAACTAGGATGTTGGCTTAGAAGCAGCCATCATTTAAAGAGTGCGTAATAGCTCACTAGTCTAGTTTTTTGGCGCCGCAAGTACAACGGGGCTAAGCTTAATACCGAATTTTTGGATTTAAGATTTAATAATTTTAAGTGGTAGACAAATGTTGTATAAGGGTTGAAGTTTGAACGAGAGTATAAATGGACTTTATACAAGTAAGAATTCCGGCGTAAGTAACGAATGAAAGTGAGAATCTTTCTAGCCGATTGATCAAGGTTTCCGGGGCTAGGTTCGTCCTCCTCGGGTTAGTCGATCCTAAGGTGAGGCCGAAAGGCGTAGCCGATGGACAACAGGTTAATATTCCTGTACTACCTTAGATTGTCAACGGGCGGACAAAAGAGGTTAAAGTAAAAGGATTATTGGATTTCCTTCTAAGTTTCGAAGCAAGTCGAGGCTGAAAATCACCCCGACATTAATTGCAAGAAACGAATGCTATTTTTGGTAGGGATATCAGGAAGAATTACTACCAATCTCTTTTCGCGAAAAAACTCTAGACTTAAATCTAAGGTATTCGTACCGAAACCGAACACACGTGATCAAGGAGAATATCCTAAGGCTAGCGAGCTAACTACAGTTAAGGAACTCTGCAAATTAACTCTGTAACTTAGGGAGAAAGAGTGCCCCAGAAGGAATCTGGGGCCACAGTAAAGAACGAGGGCGAACTGTTTAACAAAAACACAGCTATATGCAAAATTCGAATATGAAGTATATGTGGCGACACCTGCCCGGTGCCAGAAGGTCAAAGAAGGTTGTTAGGCTAGCTTCGGCTAGCCAAAGCTTCTAACTTAAGCCCTGGTGAACGGCGGCCGTAACTATAACGGTCCTAAGGTAGCGAAATTCCTTGTCAGGTAAATTCTGTCCCGCTTGAATGGTGTAATCAGCTCTTGACTGTCTCGACTGTAGGCTCGGTGAAATCCTGGCGAGAGTGAAGACACTCTCTTGCCGCTACGGGACGAACAGACCCTATGAAGCTTTACTGTAACTTGATATTGTAAAGAGTTTTTGATATTAGAGAATATGTAGGAGACTAGGAAGATGATGCGCTAGTATTGTTGGAGTCGACAGTGGAATACTACAATTTCAATGACTTTTTGCTTACATATTGCCATAAATCTGGTGTATGGACAGTGTTAGGTGGGCAGTTTGACTGGGGCGGTTGCCTCCCAAATTGTAACGGAGGCGTTCAAAGGTACACTTAGCGCGAATGGAAATCGCGCAGAAAGGGTAATACTATATGTGTGCTTGATTGTGAGACAAACAAGTCGACCAAGTAAGAAATTAGGATATAGTGATCCGGTGGTTCCAAATGGAAGGGCCATCGCTCAACGGATAAAAGCTACTCTAGGGATAACAGGGTAATAATCTCCAAGAGTTCATATCGACGAGATTGTTTGCTACCTCGATGTCGACTCATCTTATCCTGGGGGTGAAGCAGCTCCCAAGGGTTCGGCTGTTCGCCGATTAAAAAGATACGTGAGTTGGGTTCAAACCGTCGTGAGACAGGTTGGTCTCTATCTATAGCGGCTGAAGGAAATTTGAGAGGATTCATTCCTAGTACGAGAGGACCGGAATGAACATACCTCTGTTGTACCAGTTGTTTTGCCAGAAGCATTGCTGGATAGATAAGTATGGATTAGATAAACGCTGAAAGCATCTAAGTGTGAAACTAACCTCAAAAAAATTTCCCTCTTTAAGTGGAACTTAAAGATAAGCATGGTGGCAGACTACCACCTCGATAGGCTACAAATGTAAGTACAGTAATGTATTAAGTTAAGTAGTACTAATTATGCGAAAGATTTAATGAGAATCTTTAAAAATTTATTATTTAATTCTTAATTATTGTTATTTTGTGCAGTCAGGATACTATGGTGGAAATACCTATATCCATTCCGAACATAGCCGTCAAGCACCATAGGCTCAATTTGGCCTTAGGACAAGAGCTTCTTTGAGTTGACTGCACTATTTATTTTTCAGACATTTTTTAATCTAAAATAATTTTTTTCTTTATTACTTAGTTAATTATTAAAAGAGAGTAAAAATACTCTTTTTAATAAATTAAAAAAAAGTTAAGAGATTCTAAATAAATAGTAGAGTTAACAACATTTCTAATTTTTAAATCAATCAATTAGGCCTAAAAAAGGCCTAATTGATTAAAAAATTATTTAGGATTTATTATTCAGTTTTCTTTTTGACTTAAATAAGTTTTAATTTTTCCATATTTTTCCAATTGAGTTCTATAAGAAGAAATATCTCCTCCTTTACCAGCAATTAAGTCAAAATTAGGAATAATTACTCTACCTTTGTCATCCTTAACTTGACTTCCTCTTATAGGTTCAACAATACCATAATTAATAAAACTTCCTGTATATCTAGTATAAAGACCTAAAAGAGCGCCATCTTTATCCAATACCATACTTCCAGAAGCTCCACCACCTAAAAAAGTATTGTCTAATACATAGTCATAACCTCAAGTAAACAAAGATTTACCATTTCAGAATAATTGTGTTTGTTTATGGTGTTGTTTATGCTTTTCTGAACCAGAGTGTCCTTTAATAACATCACCGTGTTGATTGGTTAAATTGTATCCTGTTCAATTCTCATGATCGTTGATTTCCTTAAAGTAAGTTAGTTTACTGTGAGTGGGAGTTATACTTCCTACATAGTTCTTATCATATTTCTTTTTGTATTTTTGATTCATAGAAAAAGATATTTCTCCATATCTATTAACTCCTGTAGGATATCCGCCAATAAAGAAATGATCTTCATTTTTATTTAGTTCTTCAGCGCTATATTTGCTCATTAGTTCAGGAGCAAAAAAGTTAATTGATTTTTCTGGAACTTGAGCTCCTGAATTTTCAAATACTTTATTTTTGTAGTACTTCTCAAATAATTTATTTGTAACTTTTTTAGCTACTTCTCCGCTTTCAAAATTAACTTCAATCACTCCAAAATCCTTAAAATAATCCATTGTTTCTTTATCATTATCAAGATCTTTTTTAACTCCAGCAAAATTTATTGCTGCATAAACCAATTTAGGATTATTAATATGAGCTTGATAAATTTTTGGAGATCTTACAGGAGATTTATTTCCTGCATTTTCATTCATTTGTATATATATAGGATGATTTTTATAGTAATCATCTTCCCTAGAACGATATCATGAAGATTTTTCTGAATTAGGAGCTTCAGTTATATCTTCCTCAGATAAAAGATCTAAAATAGGAATTTCTTTACTTAAGAATTCAACACATTTTTTACCTCATTTTTCATTCTTTTTTAAGTATTCACTTAAAGTTGAATTAGTGATTGGCAGAGAAATGTTATATTCACTTTCGGCGAATCTAATTTCATTAATTACATGTAAATTGGTAGCAACAAATCACTTTGTAGGGTATTTATTCTCATCTATAGGTAATTCAAAATCTAAGAATCAACCTGTTCCTGTTGAACAAGGTGTAGATAATTTAACAGTATGATCTTTAATCATCTTATAGATTTTTGCATCTTCTTTTAATTGATTTGTATTTTTTATTAAATCAATATCTCCTGAACTAACTAAATTATTCCTGTAATCTCAGTAATAAATTTCATTTTTACTTTCTTCCATATGCTTTCTTTCTTGATCGGAAATTTTTTGTTTATTTAATATAGGGTTTGTCGTTCTATTGCTATAAACTTTGTTTCCTGAGCCATTAGGCCCGACTCAATCACCTACATTATTTTCAATAATAGTTTGAGGCATTAATTTTTTAGGTTGAACTGAAATTGTTTGTTTGTTCTGAGAAACAGCCTTAATTCCAGTAAGTTTTAAAACTTCCTTTTCTTTGTTTTCAGTATTAAGTTCTGAATCTAAAGAAGATGAGCTTTCTTTAGGAGTTAAAAAAGATTGAGAATCGTCTTTTTGATTATTTGATAAAGAATTTTCAGATATATTTTCTGCAATAATTGTTGATATATCAGTATTTGGCTGAGTCGCAAAAGATGAATAATCTTTATCAATTTCAGGAGAAAGATAATTTGATAAATCTGCTTTTCTGTTGGGCAAGTTTGAATTATTAACAAATCTATAGACTTCATGCCCAGAATAACCAATCCCACTAGCTCCACCAACTGAAACGAAAAGAAATTTTAAAAGATTTGGAAAATTAACTGGCAAAATTATTCCTTAACTTATTTACTTAAAAAGTATAAAAGCGGAATTAATTATAAATGAAAAATATATACTGAAATACTAAAAAAAGTAATTGTTCATTCTTCTTGTATCATTCAATAACTATTAATAAAAAACTTTAAAAACTGAGCAAAGTTCAAATAATTTTTAGTTTTTAATTTTTCTTTATTAGTTAGTTATATAGATATATTTTTTTAGAATACTAAATTTTGTATTTATAGATAAATATATATGACTAATATATGAATTTAAAAAAAGTAGTAATGATTATTGATGGTAATGCTATAGCTAGAAAATGTTTTCACGCTGTCATTTCTTCAAAGAAAGATAAAAAATTTTCAAGAAGAAATGATTCCCCCCCGATAAAGAATTTTTTAAACTTTTAATTTCTCAAATTACAAATTTTATGGCAAGAAAAAATTATTTAAGAAAAATAATTGTTTTTGACAGAAAAGATGGAGATAATTTTAGGAAGAAAATATTTTCGGAATATAAGGCTAATAGGGATTTAAGAAAAGTAGATGAAAGTTTTTATTATTGAATTGAATATTCCAAAAATAAACTCAATAATTTAGGTTTTGAAATATATATTCCTGAAAATGGATATGAAGGAGATGACCAAATAGGAACTATTGCTAAGAAATTTTCTGAAAAATTTTTTTTATGTTGAAATTTTTACTATTGATAAAGATCTTTTACAACTTGTAAATGAATTTATTTCTATTTATTTATAGTCAAGAAATCTTTTTTAACAATTTTTCACAACTTAAAAAATTTTTCTATTTTAAATGATGGTATTTTGCCCCATCAAATTCCATTATTTAAAGCTTTAGCTGGAGATTCTTCAGATAATTATCCTGGAATTCCTAATGTTGGTGAAAAAAGAGCCGTAGCTTTAATAAAGCAATTTGGAAGTGAAGATAATTTTTTAAAAAATTATCAAAATATAAAAGATTCAAAAATAAAAATTTCTATTTCAGAAAATATAGAAAAACTGAAGTTGTATCTTGAAATAGCCAAAATTAGAACAGATTTATCTTTTTCTTTATAGAAAATAATTAATTATGTCTCAGTGGGAATTAACGACTTTAGATAAGTTGGGAAAAATATCATCTGGAAAGTCATATTGCAGAAAATATGAATTTAATCCTAAGTTACACGAAGAATCTATTTCTTTCGTTGGAGTTAAAGAAGTTGGTCAAAGTAGATTGCATATTTTGAAGTGTAATAGATATTATTTTTTAAACAAACTTTCCTTAATGAATAACAAATTATTTTCAAAAAATACAGTTTGTATTTCTATTTATGGAAGTTATCCTGGGGATGCAGCATTATTAAAAAACGATTCTTTTTTATCTAATTGCGTTTTTGCCTTTTCTTCTTATAAAAATATTTCTAATCCCCAATTTATTAAGTATTGTTTGGAATTATCAGAAAAAACATTTTCATCTATTTCCGCGACAACTATTATCAAAAAGGCTTTACCTATTTACAAATTACTTTCTGTCAAATTTCCTTGCCCCCCCCACGATATTCAACAAAAAATAGGAGATATCCTTTCTGCTTATGATGAGCTAATAGAAAATAGTGAACAACAAATAGAAGTGCTTCAAAATATTAGAACTTCTATTTTTAAGGAGTGATTCATTAATTTAAGATTTCCTGACAGTAATTTAGTAGCTTATTGACCAGAGAGAAGATTTCCTAGTGATTGGAGATATCAAAAACTTGAGGAAGTTGCAAAAATTGAAGTGGGAAAAGAATCTGCTAATAATGCAGTAAAAAATGGAAGATATCCGTTTTTTACTAATTCCACTAAAGATAAATTAGCGAGGACAAACAAATATTCTTATGACACTTCCGCAACTTTAATTAATTTTGGAGGAAGCGATTTTAGAGCCAGATTTTATAGAGGTAAATTTGAGGCAAGTGATTTTTCTTATATTGTCTTATCTAAAGACAAAAATTTAATTTTTTTAATTTTTGAAGCCATAATGTTTATACTCCCACAAATATATAAATGCAGCGTAAACTATAAAAAATTAAAAAAACAACAATTAGAAGGAATAAAAATCATAATTCCTGATAGCAAAACATTAGAAAAATTCAACAGTATTTGTGAAAATATTCAGCTTAAGATTGAAAGCTTAAGCATAGGAATTGAAAAACTTGAAAGAATGAAAAAAGATTTACACAAAATGATTTTTAGTCAAAAAATAGAAATTTTTTAAATCGTTGTATTAAGTTTTAAAAAGGAGAGTTAAGTAAGAGGTATGTCAACTTTAGAGCAAAGATTATGAAAAGCTTGTGACAATTTAAGAGCTAATTCTAGCCTTAAAGAAAGTGAATTTTGTATGCCTGTTTTGGGAATTATATTCCTTAAATATATGGATACAAGATTCAAAAAAGCCAAGCAAAAAATTAATCAAGAGTGTTTAGAAAGAGAAGGAATAGTGCTTCCCGAGGAGGAAGATGATTATAAAAGATTAGGAGTAATTATGCTCCCCCAAGAAGCACAATATAGTTGAATTCTTTCTCTACCTGAAGATATTTCTTCTAAGGAATTAAAAGACATAAATGGTCAGCCCTTAAATAGCTTAGGAGAGGTTTTAGATAATTCTATGATGCTAATAGAGTCTAAAACTCAAAAATTAAGTAGGATTCTCTACAGGGAATATAATCGAATGCCCGATAAATTACTTAAAGGATTATTAGAAATTTTTGATCATGAAGATATCACCTGAGAGGATGACAGATTGGGGGAGAATTTATGAATATTTTCTTGAACAATTTGCTTCTTATGTGAAGGGTGAAGAAGGTATCTTTTTCACCCCTCCCTCACTAGTAAATATGATTGTTAACATCTTAGAGCCCGCAAAAGGAACGGTTTTAGATCCAGCCTGTGGAAGTGGTGGTATGTTCATTGCAATTAAACAATATATGGATAAACATAACTTAAATTGCAATGAAAATATAACATTTTGGGGTCACGAAAAAGTAGATCATAATGCTAGATTATGTTTAATGAATATTTTTATTCATCACTTAGGTAGCGGGAAGATAGCTGGGGGAGATGATGCTAATACTTATTATGGCGATTACTGAGGATTGAATGGTAAATGTGATTATGTTTTAGCTAATCCTCCCTTTAATATTGCTAGAGTTAATGCTAAGGCTGCTGAAGATGCCGGAAGATTACCCTTTGGAACTCCCCAAGTCAGCAAATTAGAAATAAAAAATGCTAACTTCCTATGAATTTCTTATTTCTATTCTTATTTAAATGACACTGGTAAAGCTGGATTTGTAATGCCATCCATTACTATGAGTGGTACTGTAGATAAGGAAATAAGAAGTAAAGTAGTAGAAACAAAACATATAGATTTATTAATTAATGTTGCTCCTAAATTTTTTAAGAACAAATTTAAGGGAGACTGTTGTTTATGATTTTTCAATAAGAAGAAACCAAAAGAATATGAAAATAAAGTATTATTTATAGATTCTTCAAATTATTTTGTTCCTGTAGATGCAGGACATAATACTTGAAATGAATGACAATCTAAAAATTTAATTTCTATTGTTTGGTTGTATAGAGGACAAATAGAAAGATATAAAGAATTGATAAATGAGTATAGAGAACAATTGAAAAATTATGCAAATAAATTTTCAATATTAGTTGAACAAGATAATTATTTGAAAGCTTTCAAAGATAAAAAAGAACAACTAATAAAAGATAGTGAATTTGAACTTTCAAGTACTATTAATAGAAAAGAAAAAATGAAATTAAAGCAAGAGTGAGAGGAAAAACATAATGATTTTGATAATGCAATTACTATTGCAAAAGAATTTAATTGAATTTATTCCAAATTTGGCGAGGGAGAATATAAAGATATTCCTGGTTTTTGTAAAGTAGCTGAAATTGAAGAAATTAGAGAAAATGATTATTCACTAGTTCCTGGCGTTTATGTAGGTCTTGAAGAAGAAGAACTAGAAGATCAAGAAACTTTCTTTAAAAGGATGGAAAACATGCATCAAGAATTAGATGAACTAGAAAAAGAAGCTACAGAATTAATGAGTCGAATTAGAAAAAATAAATCTTTATGAATGAAAAGCAGTTAATATAGGGAGAGACTAACAAATCTTTTACAAAATTAATTAGTTTTCCTTTTCTCCCCTAGGGGAGAAAAAAACTAAAAATTCTTTAAAAGAGAAGAGAAATTTAATTGTGTCACTCCCTAAAAATGAGTGGAAATTAACAACTTTAGATAAGTTAGGAAAAATATCATCTGGAAAGCCATATTCCAGAAAATATGAATTTCATCCTAAGTTACATAAAGAATCTATTTCTTTCGTTGGAGTTAAAGAAGTTGGTCAAAGTAGATTGCATATTTTGAAGTGTAATAGATATTATTTTTTAAACAAACTTTCCTTAATGAATAACAAATTATTTTCAAAAAATACAGTTTGTATTTCTATGTTAGGGAACTCACCAGGAGATGCAGCATTATTAAAAAATGATTCTTTTTTATCCACTAGTGTTTTTGGTTTTACTCCATATAAGAATATTTCTAATCCTAAATTTATTAAGTATTGCTTAGATTCTCAAAAAGAAAAATTTGCATCTTATTCCGCTACAACCACCATTAGAAAGGCCTTACCTACTTATCAATTATTTTTAATCAAATTTCCTGCGCCCCCCCCAGGGTTCAAGGATTAATTGGAGATATTCTTTCAGCTTATGATGAGCTCATAGAAAATAGTGAGCAATAAATAGAAGTGTTTCAAAATATTAGAACTTCTATTTTTAAAGAGTGATTTGTTAATTTAAGATTTCCAAATAATAATGGATTAAGTCTTGATGACTTAATTACTGTGGGGGGGGCTGAAATGTTGAAAAATTGAGTGATATTGTCTCAATTAAAAGAGGAGAAGTTTCAGCTAAGAATTCTATTAAGGAAGGAAGATATCCATTTTTTACTGCTTCTAAAAATAGTCCAGAAAGAATCAATAAATATTCTTATGACACTAATGCCATATTGATAACAATAACTGGACATTTTTTATCTTTTCTATACAGAGGAAAATTTGAAGCTAGCGATCATTGCTTTGTTTTGCAAGTCAAAAATAAAAATTTATTCTATTTTTTATTCGAGCAATTAAAAATAAAACTTCAAATTTTGCATAAAGAAGATTCAGGAATATTAAAAACTCTCCGGATACAAAGACTGTTAAACCTAAATTTTCCGATTCCTGATGATACGATTTTAGACAAATTTAACAATATTTGTGAAGATATTCAGCTCAAAATTGAAAATTTAAATAAAAGGGTTGAAAGTTCTGAAAATGTTAAGAAACATTTACTTAATAAATTATTTAGTCAAAAAATAAGAGTTAATTAAAAATTTTTATTATGTCTTTTTCAAATAAAGACATTAATTAAATGAGTCAATCACAACAAATAAAAAATATAGGTAAATCTCAATATTCTGAAGGAGAATTAATTGAAAAAGATGCTCTCAGATTACTTGAAGAAGAGCTAAATTGAACTGTTATTAAAGATAATAGAAATAATAAAGCTTACAGATGGAATAATAAAACACCGATTTTATCTGAAATTCTCTGCGATTCTTTAAAAAGATTAAATCCTTGAATTAATGATGAACATACTAGAGAAGTTATTTCAATTCTTGAAAAAGATATTTTTAGTAATTTTGATATCAGAATTAATAGAGATAAATACTACTTAATAAGAGATGGAGTTGATGTAAGTTTAAAAGAAATTGGAAATAATAAGAAGAAAAAAATTAATCTTATTGATTTCAATAATCCAGAAAATAATACATTCACTGCTGTATCGCAATTAAAAATTAAAGGTTATTATTCTGAAGATATTGGGATTCCAGATGTATTGGGATTTATAAATGGAATCCCCCTTCTATTTATAGAATTTAAAGCTAATCACATCGATCCAAAAGAAGGTTATGACGAAAATTATCAAGATTATTTAGAAAAAATACCACAAATATTTGCATTCAATGCTTTTTTAGTTTTTTCTAATGGAGATAAAACTAAGATTGGCGCTGTTGGAAGTAATTGAGATTATTTCAGTAATTGAAAAAGATTGAAAGAAGAAGATGAAGGAAATACTGATATTTCCATTTTTTTGAGGGGAGTATGTGACAAAAAGAATTTTTTGGACTTATTTCAAAATTTCATAATTTTTAAAAAAACTGAAAAAGGGTTAATAAAAATAGTTGCGAGAAATCATCAATTTTTAGGAGTTAATTTAGCTTTCCAAAGTTATGAAAAAAGAAAAGAGAAAGAAGGTAAATTGGGTACTTTTTGGCATACACAGGGAAGCGGCAAAAGCTTATCCATGTTATTTTTTGCAGAAAAAATTAAGAGAAAATGCGGAGGTAATCCTATTTTCATAATTCTTTGCGATAGAAAAGATTTAGAAAGTCAAATTTATGAAACATTTTCGCAAATTGGAGTTTTAGATTCTAATCGAGATTGCAAAGTTGAGAGCAAAGAAGATTTAAGAGAAAAATTAAAAGCAAAACACAGCTATGTTTTCTCTTTAATTCACAAATTTCATAATGCTTCTTTAACACCTATTGAAGAAGATAGAGAAATAATAATTATTGTTGACGAAGCACATAGAACACAATATGGTAGCATGTCAGTTTCTATGTATAAATTTCTTCCTAAAGCATCAAGAATAGGATTTACAGGCACTCCTCTCCTTTCAAGAGAAGAAATAACTGCAAGATATTTTGGGGGATATATTTCCACTTATGATTTTCTTAAAGCTATAGAAGATGGGGTAACAGTACCTCTATTATTTGAAAATAGGGCTTGCAAAATAAAGAATATTGTAAATCCAGAAATTAATGCAGAGTTTTATAGAGAATTTGGGGATTCAAAATTACCTTCAGATTGAAACCACAAAAAACAATTATGAATGAGAGAAGATAGATTAAAAAATAATGCTAAAGATTTTGTATCTTATTATTCTGGAGCAGAAAGAATGTTTATGGGAAAAGTAATGTATGTTTGTCTAAATAAGGTTGCATGCGTATTAATGAAAAATTATGTACAAGAATATTGAAAAGAAGAAATAGAGAGATTAAAAAAATTAAAACAATCTCTTTCTTCTGGCTCTAATTCAGAGGAAAAAGATGAAGAAATGCAATCAATTGAAAAAAAAATTATTGAGATGGAGAAAACTGAAATGGAAATAGTATTTAGTGAAGGAAAATTAGATGAAGAACAAATATATGAATATGACACTGATATAGAAATTTCAAAAAATATTAGTGAAAGAGAAGCATCAAAAAGATTTAAAAATAGAAATGGAGATCCAGATGGCAATTTAAAAATTGTTTTTGTATGTGCTATGTGAATGACAGGCTTTGATGTTCCATGTTTATCTTTTCTTGTGCTAGATAAACCACTTAAAGCACATACTTTAATGCAAGCAATTGCTCGCCCAAATAGAGTAGATATAGAAAAAGATAGAGGTTTTATTCTAGATTATTTGAATTGTTTGCCTGCACTAAGAGATGCTCTAAAACATTGAGGCTCAGTGCATGGAAAAAGTTTTTTCGAAATAAAGGATGCTTCAGAAATGATAAAGGATATTAAAGAGTTAGTTCTTAATATAGAAATGTTTTTGCAAAGCAAATATGTTTCCTTAGCTCTTCTTATTAGTAGTTCTCCTGAGAAAAAAAGAATAATGTTGAGGGAAATCAAAGAAAAACTATTATTTGATTGAACTAGAGAAAAAATTAATGAAAAATGTGAAAAATTATTTCATGAGCTCAAATATGTAGTTAAAACTGATTTATTACTAGATATTTATGAAAAAGCTGATGCTATTAGAGCTATTCACAGAACTTTAAATGCTGGTAATGAGAATAAAAAAGATACATGACAATCTACATTAACTAGATTACTTAGAAAATATATAAGGTCCGATATAAATCGAGAGAATTTACTTAAGGTAATAAATGAACAAGATATAAAAGAAGTAAGTAAATTAGTAACAAATTCAAAGAAGATAAAACAAATCACTTTTGAAGATCTCAAAAATGATTTATATATAAAAATTCAAAAGAATTGAGAAGATAATCCAACAACTATAAATTTTTTTAAAGAATATAACGAAATGATTGAAAAATGAAATGAAGATATCGATCAACAAGAACAAATTTTTGAAGATTTAGTTAATTTAGGAAAAAGAGTGGAAGAGGAAACTATTCGTTTTAAAAGAGAAGGATTTTTAAATGTTCAGGAATTAGTTATTTACGATATTTGCAAAACTAAATATAATGGAGATCTTCAAAAATTAAAGATTTTCAGTGTGGAGTTTCTAACCATTATGAAACATTATTTAAAAAACACTTTTGAACCTTTTAACAAAGATACAACAATATCAGAAATTAAATATAGAATTAAAAAAATTATTTTTCAAAAATTTCCTATTACTTTAAATTGGGAAGATATTCAAAAAATAAGAGATGAACTTTATGAATATTTAAAAAAAATATTTTTTGCAGAGTGAATTTCTGAAAAATAAATAATTAAGTTAAATGATTCTATTTTTTCTCCCCAAAAGGGAGAAAAATTTTTAAATTAATTTAATTTATGACGGAAAAATTTGACGATAATGAATGAAAATTGGTAACTTTAGATGAGTTAGGTAATTTAAAGACAGGTAAACCGGCCCCAAAATTAAGTGAAAAAACAAAAATTTTATTTGAAGGGGGCACAATTCCTTTAATTGGTTGTGAAGAAATTAGTAAAAGTATATTATTTATTAGAAATTGCAATAGATTCTATAATTTTTTTGGCTTAAAAATAGGAAAATTATTTTTAAAAAATACTGTTTGTATTAATCAATATGGATCGGGATGCGGGGATTCAGCTTTATTAAGAAATAATTCTTGCTTAACAAATGCAGTTCATGGATTTAATTCTTTTAATAAAGTTTCAGATTGTAAATTCATTAAATATTATTTTGATTTACCTAGCTTTAAGAAAAAAATAATTTCTCTATCGAATGCGGTTACAGCTCAACCAGGACTATATTTAAATAAATTATTAAAAACCAAGATTTTAATTCCTTCCTTCATTATTCAGCAAAAAATTGGTGATATTCTTTCAGCTTATGATGAGCTAATAGAAAATAGTGAGCAACAAATAGAAGTGTTTCAAAATATTAGAACTTCTATTTTTAAAGAGTGATTTGTTAATTTAAGATTTCCAAATAATAATGGATTAAGTCTTGATGACTTAATTACTGTGGGGGGGGCTGAAATATTGAAAAATTGAGTGATATTGTCTCAATTAAAAGAGGAGAAGTTTCAGCTAAGAATTCTATTAAGGAAGGAAGATATCCATTTTTTACCTCTTCAAAAAATAGTCCAGAAAGAATCAATAAATATTCTTATAACATGTTTGCAATTATAGTGACAAGAACAGGTAAATTTGTAGCTAGAATTTTCAGAGGAAAATTTGAAGTTAGCGATTGTTGTTTTCTTATTTCCCCTAAAATTCAAGATCAAATCTATTTTTTATTGGAAGCTATAAATTTAATAATTTTTGAACTTCATAAAAATTGTCCAGGAGTGAAAGTCTTAAAAGAATTCGAATTTAAACCAACTTCAATTATTATTCCAAATAAAGAATTACTAGAAAAATTCAACAGTATTTGTGAAGATATTCAGATAAAAATAGAAAACTTAAATAAAGGAATTGAAAAGCTTGAAAGAATGAAAAAAGATTTACACAAAATGATTTTTAATCAAAAAATAACAATAAATTAAAACAATTTAAATTTTTTTTAGAAAAAACAATATTAAAAAATATTAAAATTAAAAATTTTTTTTAAAATTTAGAGGATGGGTTCTATTGATAATCAAGTAAAATATATTGATTTTTTTCTTAAATGTATACCTTCAGAGGGCCACATTTTTAAATGCAAAATAGATGAAGAAGAAAGAGATTATTTTTTTCTAGTTAGTGATTTTGAAGAAGGTGAAAAAGGAAAAAAAATTGAAAGATTAATAGTCCATTTTGATAAATTTGATGGGGAAGATTATAGAAATAGTGATTTTTGGGAACATCCATTATTTGCCGAGAATATTGAAATTATAGAGAAATTTAAAGATTTAAAAATACAAAAGTTAGAAGAAGAAAACAAACTTATCTTAGTTTTTGATCTTTATCAAGAATACTTAAATAAATCTCTTTTCTTTTCTAATGAAAATTCCAAAATTTTATTCAATAAATTTATTGAAAAGTGACAAAAAGAACATCACTTAGAAAAAACAGTTGACAAGATAAATAAGCTTTATCCGGAACATTTTTAAGATTTAAAAAATATTTTTCCCTAAAAGGGAAAAAATCAAAAATAATTGTTTAATAATTTTTTTATCTAAAAACTAAATGTTTAATCTTGACAAAAACACTTTATTGAAAAAAGAATTAATTAAAGATAAATCTATTGAAACTTTAGAAGAGCTTGGATGGAAAAAAAGAAATTTTAATGACATTAATCAGAAAAAATCTATAAGTCCTATTTTGATAGACGAGCTAACGCTCGCTCTTCAAAAAATTAATGGTTTTATTCAAGAAGAGCAAAACATCGTTAAAGAATTAGAAGAATTTATTGATTTAAAAAATTTCAGCTTAAAAGAGCACAAGAAAAAATATAAGTTATTAAAAGATGGATTGGAAAGTTCTTTAAGTGGAGAAAGGAAAAAAATAAAAATAATTGATTTTGATAATCCAGAAAATAATTTATTTACAGTTATTCCTGATTTTGAAATTTTTTCAACAAATGATATTTATGAAAAATACAGACCAGATCTTGTTTGTTTTGTAAATGGCTTACCTTTAATATTCTTCTCCCTCGGGGGAGAAGAAAAAACTTTAAAAGAAATTTATTTAGAAAATTATAAAAAAATATTTTTTGAAAAAACTCCTCAATTATTTTTATTTAATTCTTTTGTCGTCATTACAAACGGAAAAGAAGCTAAAATGGGCGCAGTTGGAAATAGATTTGAATTTTTCAATCATTGACATAGGTTGTCAGAAAAAGAAAAAGCAAACAGAAATATAGAAATTCTATTAAAAGGAATTTGCGAGAAGAAAAATTTTTTAGATTTGTTCGAAAATTTTACTGTCTTTCAAACGGTAAAGAGTGAAGAAGATGAAGATGAAAAAGTTAAGAAAAAATTAGTAAAAATTATCGCGAGAAATCATCAATTTTTAGGAGTAAATTTAGCTTTTGAGAGTTTTTTACAAAGATGAGAAAAAAATGGAAAAGTGGGAACTTTTTGACATACACAAGGCAGTGGAAAAAGCTTCTCTATATTATTTTTTACTCAAAAAATAATAAGAAAAGATAAGTATAGTAAAAATCCTATTTTTGTAATTCTCACAGATAGAAAAGAATTAGAAAGACAAATTTATAAAACTTTTAAATCTTGCGAAGCTTTAGTAGAGGAAGATTTAATAATTCAAGAAAAAAGAGAGTTGGAATCAATTAAAAGTGCTGAACATTATGTATTTGCTTTGGTACACAAATTTAATAGAAAGCAAGCTAATGCGGAAATTGATACTGGGGATAGAGAAGTTGTGATTGTTGCTGATGAGGCCCACAGAACTCAATATGGAGATATGGCTACACTTATGTATAAATCTTTTCCTAAATCTTCAAGAATAGGATTCACTGGAACCCCGCTACTCGAAGATGATGAAAAAACTGCTAGATATTTTGGAGACTATGTCTCCAAATATGATTTCAATAAAGCTCAAGAAGATGGAGTTACTTTACCTCTTGTATTTGAAGAAAGAGGTTGTCAAATTAAAAATATTAATAATCCATATTTCAATTTAGAAATTTCTAAAACTTTTGGAGAAAAAATCCCTGCAGGAGTAAATAGTGAAAAGAATTTAAGGTCTTTAGGAAAAAGACTTAGAAATAATGCTAAAGATTTTGTGGATTATTTTTCAGAAAGATTTATTTGATGAGGAGAATCTGGAGATATTCCAGTTATAAGAAAAGGTATGTATATTTGTGAAGATAGAGAAACTTGTATATTAATGCATAATTTTGCCAACCAATATTGACTAGAAAAAATAAGTCAATTAGAAAAAGATCGCGAAAATGCTAAGCCAAGAGAGCAAGTAAGACTAGATAAGAGGATTGATTGAATGAAAAGTACAAAAATGAAAGTTGTAATTAGTGACTGAAATATAAATGAAAGGGCATTAAAAGAAATTTATGGAGATGAAATTAATGTTCCCGAAAAAGAAGATGAAAAAGCAGTTGAGGATCAATTTAAGGACAGGAAAGATCCTTTCAGAATAGTTTTTGTTTGTGCAATGTGACTCACAGGTTTTGATGTCAAACCTTTAACTTTTTTATTTATAGATAAAGTTTTGAGGAATCATACACTAATGCAAGCTATTGCTAGACCCAACAGAGTTGATAAGGGAAAAGCAAAGGGATTTATTATTGACTACATAGGCTGTATACAAGAACTTAAAAATTCTTTAAGGAAATATGGAGGTGATGCCGAACAACAAGAAATTAAAGAAGATAATTCAGAGAGTATATTAAATGGCATGCTTCAAAGTAAAGGAAAAATATTTGAAAAGGTAGGGAATGAAATTGAAAAAATTGACAATTTGCTAAAATCAATCTCATTTTCTCTTAAAGAATATATTGAAGAAAAAAATTACAAAAAGAAAAAATGAATGGAGGAGGATGTTAAGAAAAAAATATGAAATGCGAATCTTGAAGATTTATACAACGAAATTTATATAAAAATAGAAAATGAAATTTCAGGAATTTTTGAAAACGATTTGCCACCAAATATTCTTGATCAATTATTGGCGATTAAGAAAATCTGTAAAGTAATAAATATCAAAGATGGAGATGGCAATAAAAAACAGCAACCTAATTCAAAAGATAGAGCAGAAATGCAAAAAATTTTAGAAAAATATATTGATTTTAAAAATAATAAACATCATTTTTCTCTAGAAATTAGCGATTTACAAAAAATAATTCAAAATTCTGATGAAGTGGATATTAGAGAAAACTTATGTAACAGTTCTAAAAAGAAAAAAGATTTATTAAATCCAAATGATCCTAGAGATGTTAGTTTCATCGAAAGATGTAATGATTTAATTTCTAAGTTAAATGATTACATGTTTCCGGAGGAGTTAAAAGAAATTCTCAGCGATTACACCCAACTTTCTAAAGAAATTGACGAAAGGGAGCGGCAAAGTGATTATATAAAGCAAAGCGAAAGTTACGAAGAGGAAGAAATAAAAGAAAAAGGTGAATTAAAAAATAAAGAGAATTCTGGAAAAACAACTTTTAACAAAATTAATGATTTTATAGAAAGTATTGAAGATTTTCTTTCGGGAAATAATATTTCATTATCGGAATTAATTAAAGGATTTAAAAGAACTCAATTGATTAGATTAATCAATGTTAGAGATTCATTAATTAGCCAAAGTATTGATCAAAAATTTATTAATTATTTTGAATTTTTAGAAAAAATGATTAAAAATGTAGAAAAAAATTCTGGGAATTTAAATTATGAAAAATTTAATTGAATGCAAAAAATTTATAAAGAATTGAAAGATAGAAGTAGTACATCAAATTATGATTATCTTCGCGCTGATGTGAAATTTACTTTAAAGAAAATATTGGAGAAATATTTAGTGGGGGCAGGCCAAAAAGAATCTTGAGAATTTGCTGAAAAATTAATTAAAACAGACAAGAAAACTATGGCTGAAGAATTGAAAAAAATTATTAAACAAAGTGAAGATTCAATGCCATATTTTGAAAGACAAAAAATTCTTGAACATTTAAAAACAATTGATAACCAATTAGAAAATTCTCCTATGGGTTGGTCTGAAAATAATGTGTTAGAAAATTTAATAAATCTTAGTTATGATTCTTTATTAACTTCAAAGGTTAATTGAAATAATAATAGTAAAGAAAATTCTTTAGAAAAAAAGAAATTACAAGATGATGAAATATATAAAAATTTTGAAAATAAAAAACAATTTATCTCAAATTCTGATCAAACAGTATTTTCAGACAATAATAAAAAATCATTATTAGAATCTTTTGATCTCGCTGTAATAAATATGAAAAGCTTTTTATATGACAAAAGGATTTATTGAGAAGATTGTTTTGTTAAAAAAGGAGGTATATTTAGGAAAGAAAAAGAAGAATTAAATGAAGAAGTTAAAGAAAAATTAATCGCTTCTAGAGAAAAATTCAATAAATGTTATGAGAGTTTATTTAGCGCTTTTGAAGAAAAAAATATTTTGGGGAGGAAATTTCACAGGAAATATGTGAAATGTTTTTAATTCTTGAAAGAGTGTATAAAAAAATTAATTCATAAAGATTTATTTTCTTTAAAAAAGGTTTAAAAAATAATTAAAAATATTTTCTAATTTACAAATAATTTCTCTTTTTTAAAAAATGAGACAACAACTAAATTTTTCCAAAAAAGAATATTTTGGGAATTTTGCAATTAATTTTTTAGAAAAAGAGTTAGCAATCTGTATTTGATACTAAATCTGTAGATTAGATTATTAATAAAATTGACGAAATAGTTAATGAGATTGAAAAATATCTTGAAACTTTGAATATTTCTTTAAAAGAATTAGTTGAAGAAAAATATTCAAAGATTAGAAAGGAATTGTTATTTGAAATAAAAGAAAAAATACTTAATAAGATCGGAGCTAAAAGTAGATTCAATCATTACTGTAGAGATTTATTCAATGAAATTAGATATATTATTAGGGGAGAATTTTCTCCTCTAATATATGAAAAAATCACAAATATAAAAGAAATTCATCATATATTGAATAGCTATCATGATTTTTACAAAAACTCAGAATCTAAAAATATTAGATAGAACTTTAAAAAAAGACTTGTTAAATGAAATTTCTTTAAAATTAAAAAAACAATTAGTGTAAACTTGCTTTAATGAAATCATTTCAAGTGGCTGTGGGAGGGGCAATTTTGGCTGTAACTTCTTATGGAGTTTATTTAAAAGTTGAAGATTCTTCTGTAGCGTTAGCTAGTCAAGAATCTTCAGAAAGTAATGCTGAGCAAAAACAAGCTGATTTAAGTTCTAAAAAGATAGTGTATGTTCTTAATGACAGTAATGGAAATAAGATTTGTGGGTCTGGCGATGATAAAGGTAATATAAAACAATTAGGACAGCAAGATGTTTGTCCTGAAGGAAAAATTTACAATACAAAACCTTCTTTATGGGTTAAGGTGTCAGGAGATATCGCAAAAATAAAACAAAATGGTTTTTATGATTGAGCTTCTGATGTTTGAACTTTCGATTTTATTAGCTATTTATGAAGTAGTAAAGTTCAAAATAATAAAAATAAAGATTTGATTAAAGAGTGTAGAACAATTGTGGTTAATAATAATGGTAAAAATTTTGTTGAATGATATTGCCATAAATAATGTTTTTGATAGAAGTAATAAATATTTTTAAATTGATTATTTAATTAAGTTAAAGCCCCAAAAAAGGGCTCTTAACTTAATTATTTATGGTAAAAGTTTTTAGGTAATTCTTATTACTGAAGGAAAATTAGCTAGTTAAATCTAAAACTTATACAACAAAAAATCTAAAAGGGGTTTAAAATTCTTGGATGGCCATAAGTAAAAAGCGGATAATATTGAATAGAAATACTACAGTACAGAGTTTTTTAGAAATTATTAATAGATAGCAAAACTAAATCATGTTATTACGCACAAAATTAATATTTGGAACTTTGACTGCAGGAACAATCATTTCCGCCGCAACAACAGCTTTCTTAGTCTCTAAATCCCCCAAAACTTCTATAGAGGAATTAGGAAGAACTAATATTAGTATTTCTTCTCCTTTTTTATCAACAGCCGCAACCTTAGACTTAAATTCTACAAAAGAACAAAATCCATTTAAAACTGCGAAGCATGAAAATGAAGAAATAGTATTAGAAAAATTGGAGATAAGTGGTGAAAATAAGAGAATATGTACCAAAATAGTCAAGAAGAATAATGAGGAAGAACCTATTCAAGAGGAAGGAGAACAAATTTGTTCTTATTTCAGTTGAATTAAGGATCAAAGTGGAAAAGAAGGTATATGATTGCGATCTAATGAAGATAAGATGAGGGAATTTTTAGGAAATGAAGGACTAGATGAAATTAATAAATTAAGTAGTTCTAATCAGGAAGATTCTAATAATAGGTCAATAGGAGAGTCTTCCTGAGAAACATCTAAGGGAGAAAAAATTTATATCTGTCAAAAACAAATAGATAGTCAACAGGATAATAGAATACAGGTACAGTGTTTACCTAGTACTATTAAAAATAATAAGTAGTTAGTTCAAAATTTTTGATTATAAGCATTAGAAGATGAATTTGTTGTTTTCTAAGGTAGTTTTAATTTCTGGTTTAGCTGCTTCTGCCATCGGAGTTTCCGTTGGTGGAGGTTTTGGACTTAAATATTGATTAAATGGTCAGAATACTAAATTTCAAAATTTAAAGCTAGTAAATTCTTTAGGAAAAATTAAAGGAAATGAGCATAATGAAGATGAAAATGTTAATTATGCAGAAGAAAATCATATCAGTGGAGAATATGAAGTACTTTGGAGTCTAGTTTCAATTGAAAAAGGAGTAAAGATATGTGATAGGAAAATTAAGCAGGGAGAAGAGTCTAGAGAAATAAAAGGGGGATGTAATAGTTGGGCTAAAAATATAGGTAATAATACTTCAAATAAAAGAGAAGTTTGATTGGAAGTTAAAAGAGATATGCTAAATGAAGCTTTAAATGAATTAAATTTGCAGGGAGAGGGTGTAGGAGAAGATAGTGCGAGTGGAAGATGAATTATTAGGGAAGGTCTTTTGTGTTCGGGAGAAGAGATAGCAGATAGTGATAAATTGTTAGTAAAGTGTAAATAATTATGTCAGTTCTTTCAAAATTTACACTTTTATCTATGATTACTGGTGGCGCGGGTGCGCTAACAATTGGAGGTATGAAGTTAAAAGAGAAATTAGAAGATAAAAAATTGCATAAATTAGTAGTTGCTGGAGAAACTTCTACTGCTAATTCATCTTCTGTTTTTCTTCTACCTTCAAACGTAGATTTACAAAAGAATGAAAATTTTGCTAATAAAAGAGAACAAGATATTGAGGGCAAGGGAAATTCTCATATAAGTGTAAATAGTTTAGACAATAATTCTGTAAAGATTGAATTTACTGGAGCATTAAGTAAAGAAAAAGAACTTAATGTAGATAATATTTCTTCGAATTCGGAGATTATATGAAAATATGTTTTGAAAGTGGGAAAAAAACAAGAATGTTTATCATGAAGTGATAGAAGTAATCCGCCAATCGATGACTGTACTTCTATATGATCGCAAAAAGTACTGAATGATCATATAAATGTAGATGTATGGTGAATTGAAGGGGGTGAAAAGGATATTGAGAAATTACTTGAAGAATGAGAAAGCAGTAGATATGATCTTGAAGAATTTAAATTAAAAGAAAAATGAGATACTAGTAAAGGTCTTTCATCATTAGAAGGTAAGGGAAATTGTATGGTAAGTAGGGATAATGGAAATTTAAAGATAAAATGTAGTAGTTAATTTTTTAATAATGTATAATATTCATTTAATTCAATAAATAAATAATTTGGGTAATTTAGTTAAAGTTGTTTTGTCTTTATGCGGAGTGAGTGGTTGTTATCCTTTAGCTAAGTATTTTTTACTAAAAAATAATGGTATAAATGACTACTTTAAAAATAAAGAAGATGCAAATGCAAAAACATTTGAAACTAGAACGAAAGAGGAGCAAGAATTTTTACAACAAGTATTAGGAGGCGGGGGCGATAATAAAGTAGAAACTGAAAGTTATTCTTTAGTCCAAAAGGATAGAATTTTTGATTATCCTTACCAAAATGAGAATTTGTTATATGAAAAATTTCCAGCAGAAGAAGTAGAAAAAAATAAAGCTTATAGAGAGTTTTGACAACCACATAACTTTGAACGAAAGAATTGAGATTCTACTAAAAGTGAGCAAATTGAACAAAAGATAAGAGATTATACAGTAGCTTTAAAACATCGTTGTTCTTGCGCTGCTGGAACTGGTTGAATATTAGATTATGAATGACCAGAAGATGGAACATATCCTACAAAGTGATTTATTGCAACTAATGCACATGTATTTGAAAGATTTAATTTTTCTGATACTAAAGAAGATAATTTTGGTCAAGTTCTTCCCCAAAGTTGTACTCTAGTAAAAGCTTCTCCAAATTCATTTCAACTAGGAGTATTTAAAGAAACAGTTGATGAAAATCAAAATAAAAAACTTGAAGGAGTGAATGTTAAATCAACAAAATTGTTTTATTCAGCGAGAAATCACTTAGGAGATTCAGTCATTAAAAGTTCAGTTAGTTCTGATGATTATTTTCATGACTTTATAGTTTTGGAAGTAGTTTTTAATGACCAATATGATGCTAAGATGGCTACAGATGACTTTCACGGGAAATACGGGATAGGAAATAAAAAACCTATAAATCTTTTTCATAATGGAATTACAGAGAGTGAAGAAAATTTTTTTAAGGAAAAAACTTACAACACCGCTTACTATGTTGGGGGATTTCCGAAGCTTAGGGGAGATTTTATGACGTTTAATCATAAAGTTAATGAATTTAAACATAAAGCCGCTACTTTAAGTCAAAAAACACTTCATTTCGACTTACAAAGACGAGATGAAGGGAAAAGAGCTCTTAGAGGTATAGAGGATTCTCCTTTTAGTATGTCTTGGGGAAAAACAAAAAAACAAGATATAACAGGTTTTTATTATTGAATAGATCGAATAAATATTGGTGCTGGAGGATCAGGAGCTATGGTAGTAGATGAAAACGAAAACTTATTAGGTCTTTATTCTCTTGCTTGAACTTGGGAGGAAGACTTGGGAGGAGTTCAACCTATTCGGTCTCATAGTTTAGATTTGTCTAAAGATAGAAAAACCCCTAAATTTGATTTAATTAGAGGTATTAAAGATTCTGGAGGGCAAACTTCTTCATATAAAAGCCAGTTGGATAAATATTATGAAGGTAAAAAGACATTCTTGAGGGAAAAACAATCTGAACAATTTAATAGTTCTTTTTAAAAAAATAATTAATGATAATGAAAGCAGGAACAATGCAAAATTTTTTGAATAGACTTAAAAAAGAAAAAGTTTAAAAATGACTAATATATCTTTATTTGGGATTTTGTTTGCAAGTGTATCTTTGGTTGGTGGCGGAGGATATGTAGCTTCTATGTATCTTTCTGAAAATGGTTTGAATTCAAATTCAAACTCAAAGAATTTATATTCTCCTGAAATAAATGAAGAAGTAAAAGAAGAATTAGATCATGCTGGAAAAAAATTAATTTGACAATCAGTTTATAAAGGAAAAAACAATAATAAAAAAGAGTGTTTAGGTGCTATAGAAAGTGAAGAAAAAAAGCAAAAAATAGGAATAATAAGTTGTAATTCTACAGATTGAATGAGAAAAATTGTAAATGATAATAGCAAAGTAGATGGTATGTGAATGACTGGTGATAGAACATGAATTGATAAAGCCCAAGAGTCTGGTTTAATAAAAAAAGAATATGGAAGTAGTTATTTCTTTGAAAAAGGATTAAAAGAGCCTCAATGTAGACCTATAGGGCAAGGAGATAACTTAGTTGATATAGATTGTGATTTTTTATAGATAATCTATAATGCCTCATATAACTCCTATTTTGGGAATTATTTTTACCGGTTTTTCTCTTGGAGGTGGAGCTTATGTCGCTTCTAAGTATTTATCAAGCAATAAAAATAAAGAAGTAGTAAATAATTATCAACAAGAAAGGAATTCCAGACAAGTTATAAAAGTTAATGATGGTGGAGAGAATACTCCTAAAGAAAAAGATATTTTGTGAGAATTGTATTATAAAGGAAATAATGAATCAATAGATGAAGTTTTAGGGATGGAATTGAAGAATAAAGATTATAAAAGCAATAAATTTTGAGAGAAAAATAAAGGATTAGAAGATTTGAATGGTAATGGTTGCGATTTTGTTAGTGAAAATGGCGAAGCCAAAATAAATTGTGATCTTGATTTATTAGAAGAGTAGAATCACAACTTCATTAATAAAAATTCATTAGGGACTGGAGGAGAAAAAAAGAATTTATTTTTTTACTCTTTTTTGCTGCTAAAAGGCACCCAAATTATTTATATAATTCTTATTCTTTGTTAACTGTGAAAGTGAAATTTAATGTTAAAAATTTATAAAAGAAAATTTGAGATAAGGAATTACACTTTTGTAATTTCTTTTTGTTTTTCTAAAAATTTTTGATTTTGGATAAAATAATATTTTTTTATTTTTTTAAAAAAATTTTGAACTATCAAATTAAAAAAGATTTAGAACCTAAAGAGAATAAACAAGTTAAAAAATTTAAATTTTTTAAGAAAAAATAAAGATATAAAAATTAAACTTGGAAAAATTTTAAATATTTTTATCTCAAAAATAAAAAAATTTTGCGATAAGTTAGAAAAAATAGAAGAGGAGACCAGAGAAAACAGAAAATACAAAATATTTCAACTTAAACAAAGAAAAATTCAGATTTTAAAAGAAAAATCTTAATTAAATTTGCAATAGTTTTGGATTAAAAAGAGGCATTAATGCCTCTTTTTTGGTTTTTCTTTAAATTAATTTACTAATTTAGAGTAAATAAATTCCAATTTAGCTTTAGCTTTTTCTCTAAGAATATTTGCATTTTCTTCTAGTAATTTATTTATTTCAGAAAGATTGTCACTTATTTCTTTGTATTTTTCTTGTTTATCAGCAAGAAAATCAATTATTACTTTTGCAATAATTTCTTTTAAGCTTTTGTAATTTAGTTCTTTAAGCTCTTCAAAAGCTTTATCTATAGATAAATCATTTAGAGAAGCATAAATATTTAAGAGATTGTATATTCCAGCTTGATCATTTTTATCCAGCTTGATCAAATTAAAAGAATCTGTCTTAGCTTGCATTACTTTTCTTTTTATTTCTTCTGGAGAATCAGAAATAAAAATAATTCCATTTTTATTTTCAGTACTTTTAGACATTTTTTTCAATGGATCTACAAGATCCATTATTTTTAAATAATTGGAATTAATATCCAAAGCTTTAAGTTTATTGGGAAATATCTTAAAAGAATAAAGTCTATTTATTCTTTCTTTTAATTCAGAACAAAGTTCTAAATGTTGAATTTGATCTTCCCCAACAGAAAGATATTCTGCATCATAAAGAAGAATATCTGCAGCCATCAATACAGGATATACTAGAACCCCAAAAAGTGCTGGCTCAGTTCCATTGGCTTCTTTAAATTTGTTCATTAAAAATTTATATTGAGTCATTAATTTAAGCTCTCCCAATCTGGAATGAGTCAATAAAAAATAAAATAACTCTAAATGTTCAGCTTTTAAATCTGACTGAAGAACAATTTTTGTGTACTTTGGATTTACACCTAAAGCGATAGCTCATTTAACTAACTCTAAACTTCTTTCCCTTATCTCCTTAAAAGAAATTTTTTGAAGAGATAAGGGAATAGTATAAGCATGAAGATCTGCTATTAATAAGATGGATTCATATTTTTCTTGATTTTTTATTAAAGGCAGTAATGAACCTATATAGTTTCCTATAGTCAAACAAGAAGTAGGTTGAATTCCACAAATCAAAACAGGCTTCTTTTTTTCCTCCATATATAGTTATTTCCCTATTTTTTTATCTAAAATTAGACTCGCTTTAAAAATAAAAAATGGAAAATTTAATAAATTTATAAATATTTAATAGAAATAAAAATAGACTTTAGTTTTTAAAGTCTATTTTTATTTTTCAAAAAATTAGGCAAATTATTTATTTAATTTAAAATGGCCTCAATTAACAGATGGTACAAGAATAACTTTATATGTATGTTCTGTGTGTTTCTTGTTATGATTTTTGTTTGAATGATGAAGGTATCGCAAGAAAATGAATTACAAAGATTTTTTAATATATTTTCTAAAAACCTTAGAGAATTTATTTTCTAAATTAAAAAATAATTTTGTAAAGGTATTTTCATCTTCTCCCAGAAAGAAAACAATTGATTTTTAAAAAAGTAAAACCAATTAAAACTAGATTAATTAGAAAAAATCGAATAATATTTGAAAAAAATCTCTATTAAAAAGAATATAAAAAATTAGAAAATGTGCGCCAAAAAAGATATAAAAATTAAATTAAAAAAATTAAAAGGAATTTAAAGTCCTTTAGGGTTTAAAAAAGTAGGATTAATTTAAAAAATTAAGAGAATGAGTTTAATTAGAAGATTTGACTGTCACTAAAGCTTCTACTGCATTTTCGCTAAGAGATAAAGAATTAGAAGGGGGAAAATCAAGCAGTGTTGAATTTGGCTTAAGGATATATCTATTGTCAGGGTGAGGCAAGGTAACTTGACTTGATTTTGATGCTGATGAAAATGGGGGATGGGATAATATAGCAGCTATGATAGTTGAAATAAAACCAAATGAGGCGAATGCGAGAGGAAAAGTCAAGTTAACTAAATAAGATTTTAAAGATGAGTTGAAAGTGAATTATAACAGTTCTTGGAATTCCAGTCGGCGCTAATCTCAGTATACTTTTGCCAAGAGTTGATGGAATTTATATTGGAGATGAAAAAATAAAGGTAAATGCAGAACAAATAAAAGATAAAGAATTTAGTGGAGAAAAAAAGTTAACGACAATTGCAGGAGTGGAAGTGGAAAATAAAGTAGGGAAGCCTAAGGTTGAAATTTGGCTTCCTTGCATTAGTGGAGATTTTGTAGGGAGTTGAATGAAAAATTGGGGACTTGATCCCAAGAGAAAAGTGATAAAACAAGCATCTGGTGAGTTGAATGATATTATGAAAGACGCAGCCAATATTATATTTGGTTGTGGTAATTGATTTAAATCTGTCGTTAATGAGAGAAAATTGGAAGTATTGAAAAAGAAAATGGAATCAATAAGTGTTCAAGAAAAACAAAGAAGTTCCAATTCAAAAGAAATAAAAATGGGTTTTGATATTAATGTTGAGATAAATTCTCTATTAGAAGAGTCTGCTAGTTATATTATTGAAGGTGTTAGCCTTAAATTTAAGGAGAAAAAATTAGGAAAAACAGAAAATTATGCAAAAATACAAGAAAGTATGAAGAATAAATTATTGGAAAGTATTAAGTCAGTATTAAGGGAAGGAAGATGAAGTAAAAACAGTTTAAATAAAAAGAACTTAGAAAGTGAATTTCAACATTCAGCTCGATATGTCACTGAGACCAATGCTGAAAATGTTGAATTGCGAAAGGAATTAGAAAAATGTGGTCAGAAATGCCTCTTAAATGGGGGTGGTGGAGTGGGAATTTCTTGAAATCCTGATATAAGAAAAAAGGGCGGAGCTGGTTGGTTTGAAGAAAAATTGAATAGTCAATTAACTAGCAATTTTGATATGGCTCTAGGTGATGCCTTAAAAAGCATGTGATTCAATTGAGTTGATTTAAGAGTAATAATTGAGAGGGAATTAATGAGAAGACTTATTGATAAATCAACAAAAGAACTAAATAGTAAAGCAGCTAAGTTGTGTCATATGGGTAAGTGAGGATTTGTTTGTCCTGAGGGAGGATTAATTTGGGAGAAATTAAATTAAAGACATTCTTAAATTAATATTTGTGGTCAAAATTCAAATAATTTAATGAAAAAAGTACAAGAACAGAAGAATTTGGAACAAAAACTCTGAAAAATTTGTGATAATTTTAGAGCTAATTTAAATTTACAGGCAAATGAATATTATTTGCCTGTTTTAGGTTTAATATTCCTTAAATATATGTACATCAGCTTTGAAAAAGCTGAGCAAGAAATTATGAAAAATAGACCAGTTAGAAATGGAGTTGTTTTGCCCCCAGATAAAGATGATTTCAAAAGTAAAGGGGCAATTATGCTTCCAAAGGAAGCTCAGTGAAAATGAATTTTAGCAATATCTGATAAAAATATTAGCTCTGAAGAGCTTAAGAATAAAGATGGAGAGGAAATGAATAGTTTGGGAGAAATTTTAGATAATGCGATGGCAATTATTGAAAAGGAGACTAGTAAGTTAGATAAAGTGCCTCTTAGAGAATATCATAAATTAACTGATGATATTCTTAGAGGATTATTAAAAACCTTTGAGAATGAAGAAATTCCTACAGAAGTAGATAAATTAGGGGAAATTTATGAATATTTCCTAGGTAAGTTTTCTTTAGGCTTCAAAAATAATGAGGGAGTATTTTTTACTCCTGAATCTTTAGTGAATATGATAGTTAATATTTTGGAGCCTACAAAAGGAAAAGTATTAGATCCAGCTTGCGGAAGTGGAGGTATGTTCGTCAGAATTAAACAATATATGGATAAACATAAATTAGATTGCAATAAATTAATAACCTTTTATGGTCATGAAAAAATTAGTAATAATGCTAGGTTATGTTTAATGAACATTCTTATTAGACAACTAATGAATAGTCAAATAGCTTATGGAAATGAAGCCAATACTTATTATTGCGATCCTTTTAAATTAGATGGAAAATGTGATTATGTTCTTTCAAATCCACCTTTTAATGTTGATGGAGTAATTGCTGAAAAAGCTAGTAAAGCTGGTAGATTACCTTTTGGACTTCCCGAAATAAGTAAAGAAGCAATAAAAAGCGCCAATTTCCTTTGGATTTCTTATTTTTATTCTTATTTAAATGAAACTGGCAAAGCTGGCTTTGTTATGCCTTCTATTTCTTTAGGGGGAACTATTGATAAAAAAATTAGAGAGGAATTAGTTGAAACTAAACATATCGATTTAATAATGAATGTTGCTCCTAAATTTTTTCAAAGTGGCTTTAAAGGGGGTTGTTCTTTATGATTTTTGAATAAACAAAAATCTAAAGAACAGGCAGAAAAAATATTATTTATTGATGCTTCACACTATTACACTTCTGAAAGTACTTCACAAAATACTTGAAGTGAATGACAATCTAAAAATTTAATAGCAATTGTTCAACTTTACAGAGGTCAAATAAATAAATATCAAGAATTATTAAAAGAATATGAAGTTGTTTTGGAAGAATATTCTAAAGAATTTTCATTGGAAAACAATAATAAAAATTATTTATCTTCTCTTGAAATGAAAAGAGAAGAATTATTTAAAGATAGTGAAATAGCTATTTCTAATGCTCCAAAAAAAGATAGAAATAAAGTAAAGCAAGAATGAAATGAAAGACAAGAAAGTCTTGATGAGGCAATCTCAATTTCCAAAGAGTACAACTGAATTTATTCCAAATTTGGAAATGGAGAATATAAAGATATTTCGGGAATTTGCAGGGCTGTAGATATTAAAGAAGTTAGAGAGAATAATTATTCTTTAGTGCCTGGAATTTACGTCGGCTCTGAAGAAGAGGAAATGGAAGATGATGAAAGTTTTATGAAGAGAATGGATGAAATTCACAAAGAATTAGCCTCTTTAGAAAAAGAATCTAGTGAATTAATGGATCGAATTCAAAGGAATGTCTCTTTATGAAGAAAATAATTTGTCTCAGTTTAATGAGAAAGAATTAACTGAGATTTCGGCTTTACAGGAATTAGAAAAATTAGGTTGAAACTGAAAAAAAGCTAATGAAATTTGCAGAAAGAGTGAAAAGTCTGTTTTATCCTATGAAGAGCTTAGAAATTCTCTAAAAAAATTAAATTCTTGAATTAATGAAGAACAAATAAAAGAAGCTATTCAGCGCCTCGAAAGAGGCACTGATCAAGATTTCTCCTTATCTCTTAACAAGGAAAAATATTACTTAATAAGAGATGGAATAGATGTAACCGTCAAGGATAAGGGAATAAATTCCACAAGACGAGCAAAAGTTGTTGATTTTAAATATCCAGAAAATAATTCTTTTACTGTTGTTGATCAATTAGGAATTAAAAATGCAGGAAATACTGAATATTCTTGCAGAACAGATCTTGTTGGTTTTGTAAATGGAATTCCACTATTATTTGTGGAATTTAAAGCTCACTATATTTCTGTTGAAGAAGGATATACAAAGAATTACAAAAAATATTTAAAGCAAATACCTCAATTATTTGCTTATAACGCTTTTTGTGTATTTTCTAATGGAAGAGAAACAAAAGTTGGCGCTGTTGGGAGTGAGTATGAGTTTTTTAATGATTGAAATAGATTGAAAGAAGAAGATATTGGAAATACTGATATTTCCATTTTTTTGAGAGGAGCATGCAATAAACAGAATTTCTTAGATTTATTTGAAAATTTCATTTTGTTTTCCAAATCAAATGAAACAATTTACAAGGTTATTGCGAGAAATCACCAATTTTTAGGTGTTAATAAAGCTTTTGAAAATTATAAAAATAGAAAAAACAATGATGGTTTAATAGGTACTTTTTGACATACTCAAGGAAGTGGAAAGAGTCTTTCAATGTTATTTTTGGCAGAAAAGATCAAAAGAAAATGTGAAGGTTTATCTCCACTTTTCATAATTCTTTTAGATAGAAAAGAATTGGAAAACCAAATTTATGACACTTTTTTATCTTTTGGTGTTTTAGGAGCCAATTTAAATTGCAAAATTGACAGTAAAAAGGAATTAGAAGAAAAAATCAAAGAAAATCATTCTTATGTATTTTCTTTGATTCATAAATTTTTACAATACTCTACAACTCCCATCAATACCGAAAAAGAGATAGTAATTATTGTTGATGAAGCGCATAGATCTCAATATGGAAAAATGTCTGTCGCAATGTATAGATTTTTACCAAAAGCTTCAAGAATAGGTTTTACGGCTACCCCTCTTTTCAAACATGAAGAAATAACAGCTAAACACTTTGGCGATTATATTTCTATTTATGATTTCACAAAAGCTATAAATGATGGAATAACAGTTGATTTAATTTTTTTAAATAGAGCTTGCAAAGTTAAAGATATTGAAAATCCACAAATTAATGAGGATTTTTATTTATTTAGAGAAAAAAATGAATTACCTAAAGATTGAAAATCTAATAAATATTTATGAATGAATGAGAATCGTTTGAGAAATAATGCAAAAGATTTTGTCTCTTTTTATTCAGAAAGATTTTTTGATTGAGAAGAAGCGATTCTAAGCTCTTCAAAAGAAAGCTCTTCAAAAGAAAGCTCTTCAAAAGAAAGCTCTTCAAAAGAAAGCTCTTCCTTTATAGGAAAAGCTTTATATGTATGTTTCAATAGAAGAGCTTGCATATTAATGAAAAATTTCGTTAAAGAATATTGAGATAAAGAAATTCAAAAATTAGAAGAATCATTAATTCATTACATTGATGAGGAGAAAGAGAAATTAAATATGAGAATTAAAAAAATGAAAGAAACTGAAATGGAAGTTGTATTTAGTAATGGAGATTTAAGAGAAGAGGAGATATATGAGTGTTATGGAGATGATATTGAAATTCCTGGAGAGAAAAGTGATTCAGACTTGAGAAAAATAGAAAATAATTTCAAAAATAAAAAGCACAAATTAAGAATTGTTTTTGTTTGTGCTATGTGACTTACAGGTTTTGATGTTAAGTGTTTAACTTTCTTGTTCTTAGATAAAGCTTTAGAGGCACATACATTAATGCAAGCCATAGCAAGACCAAATAGAAAAGATGTAGGAAAAGATAGAGCTTTTATTATTGACTATTTAAATTGCTTAGCAGCATTTAAGAAAGCTTTAAGTACATGAGGAGTTTCTAGAAATTCAATATTATCAGCCACTAAAAAACCGGAAGAAATTATTGATGAGATTTCTGAGTTAGTTTTAAAAATTGAACAATTTTTAAATAAATATGAAATTTCTTTAAAAAATCTCTTAATTGAACAAAATAAAGAGTTGAAAAGAGAAATGTTAAGAGAATTTAAAGAAAAGCTATTAAAAGATCATATAAGAAGTGAATTTAATGCTTATTGTTTAAAGCTTTTCAATGAATTGAAATATGTTGTAAAAAGTCAATTATCTGAAAAAATTTATGATAAATCTACTGCAATTAGAGCAATTTATAACCATCTGAATGCTACAAAAGAAATTAAAGGAAGTAGAAATTGTGATGCAAATATTTTTCAAATACTAAAGCAATATCTTATTGTTGGCGAAAATGAAGAAAATTTACTAAAAGATATGAGTAATATTGAGATTAAAAAAGTTAGTTCTTTTGTGATTTATAAATCCAACAGAAAAGAAACTATTTTTGAAGATTTAAAGAATAGAATTTTTAAAAAAACTCAAGAAGTTTTAGATAAAAATCCAACACTTATTAATTTTTTTAATGAATATAACAAATTGATTGAAAAATGAAATCAATCAATAGAGCCGACAGAATTAGAAAAAGTTTTTAATGATATGTTGGAGTTAAGTAAGCAAGTATGAAAAGAAGATGATAGATACAAAGAAGAAGGTTTTGAGCATGTATCAGAATTAACTCTTTCTGATATTTCTAAGAAAACAATTTCTAATTCCGAAAAGGAAGAAGTAGATTCAGAATCAATTAAAACTTTCTCTAAAAAAGTTTTTAGAAAATTTAATGATTATTCACAAGAAGTTGATAATCCTTTCGAAAAAGAAGTTACTTCTTCTGAAATAAAAACTATCTTAAAAAATATTATTTTTGCAGAATTTCCTATAGCATTAAATTCTGAAAAAACAAATATTTTGAGGGATTCTTTTTTTAATTATTTAAAAGAAAGCTTTAATAAAAAATGATTTTTTAAATCTAAGCATTTCGAAAGAAAAGGACTTTAATTCAAATTAATTAAAAAAAGCAAAGAAATACTTTCTTAAAAAATATTAAAGGAGGTCTCTTTTGTATTGGAATTACAGGATTTGGCGGGGCTGGTAGTTATTTTATTGCAGGAACAACTGGAACAAGTTTAGATCGAAAAAAGAAAGAGTCAATTTTAAATGAAATTTCTGGAGATAGTCCGCTTAATATAGAAGCTTTAAATGTAAAAGATAAGTGATATTATCATGATGGTAGAAAACCAAATGATATTGAAGTGCATGGCAATCAACAAGGAAAAAATTTTGATATTTGGACAAATTTATCGCGGGGGGGGATAAAAGAGCGGATTAAAGAAGTTGCCAAGTATTTTATTGTTTGTTATGGAGCCAAGGTCAAAATAATTGATTATGGCATTTCTAATCAATATTTTGGAAAGAATGGACAAACAGGTTGAGAGTATATCTGACCAAGTCTTGAAAAAAATCAGTTAAAAGAGGAGAAAGTTGAATGACAAGGCTCGGAAATTCAAATAAAGAAAGAACAACAATTATTAGATAAAAAATGCTTTAGTGATGATCAAAAGCAAGAACTTAAAAATATTCAATTTGAAGATTGGGTTGATGCAAAAATAAAACAAACTTCTTTTCCCAAGGTAAAAGAACTGTTTTATGAAAGCGAAACTGGAATTGAAGTTCAAAAGAAAAGAACTAAAGGGATAATTGTAACTGAGATTGGGAATGTTAGACCACATAAGGGGAAAATCCGAATATTACAAGTTATAAAAGGGGATGATTATTGATATGTTGATCTTTGATTTAAACATGAAGGTTATGAATTAGCTGAACGATTGAGAGAAGAAATTAAAGAACAAATTGGGTGTGAAGTTGTAGAAAATGATGAACAAGAATTAATGTCAACCACAAATTCTTGTAAGGGTTTAATAAAAATTGCGAATACTAATTATTATTCGGAAGATTCAAATAAGAAGAATAATAACAATCAGGGAGAATGCTTAAAGACAGTTTCAGATTCAGGCATACAATTAACAGGAGATTGCAATTATTCGGAAGAAACGGGAACGATTTGAGAATCTGTTAAACAAGAATTAGCAACAAAATGACTAGAAGTTGGTCAAGAGATTGGCGTTATGTGGCAAGGAAAAAGATTCAAATGAAGAAGTTTCTAATGAAATTATCTCTTTTAATTGAAAAATTTTGAATTATTTATAAATAATTGCAAAAATAAAAACTTAATTCTTTTTATTTGTTAGAGATATGGAAAACAAAAAAATAAAGTAAGCGCCATTTTTTAACAAAAAATTATTAAAGGAAGCCTCTTTAGTCTTGGAGTTTTAGGTTTTGGTGGATCTGGAATTTATGCTGTATTAGGTATTTCTAATAAATCTACAGGATTGGGAAATGGAGATTTTGAAAGAGTTATTAATACGATTGTTGATGGCAAGGCAAAAATAAAAAATAAGCCCCGAGTAATAGATTCTTGATATCTATTTGAAGATTGAAAAAATTTTGGAAACAATAAAAAGGCAAATTCTAAAAATACAGAACAAGCATTAAGTAATGAAAATGAAGTTTTTGATTTTTGAGATGATGACAGCTGAGATTCAAAATTTCAAGGTAAATTAAAAGGAAGTGCTCTTGGAAAGATGTCAATGTACTTTAATCTTTGTGAAGGCGCGGATGTAAAAATTATTAGCCAAGGAGAAGAAAGTAAATATTATTTCAATAAATTGCAAAGCTATTTATGGGCCAATAAAGAAGTAAAAAATGGTAATGTAGATCAAGTATTAATTAAACCTACAGCAGAAATTAAGTTAAATAAAAATGACCAAACTATTAAAAGTTTTTGTGGTCAAATCCAAGAAAAAAGTCAAAGTGAGACATCGGAGCAGCTTATAGACAAATGGTTTGAAAATAAATTTTCTTCTTTTAGAAAAAAAGAAGGAACAATAATTTATGCAATGTTGCCAAAAAGTGATAATGGAGGGCAAATTAAAGTTGAAAAAAATATTAACAATATTGGAGTAGAAGAACAAATAACTAAAATTCCGATGACGGATCTTTTATATGAAAAAGATAAAGTAGCTGTTTACGATGGGAAAATAAGAATTTTAGAAATAAACAATAAAAAAGGGATGATTTATGTTGATGAATGGTTTGAGGAGCTTACTAAAGAAGATTTTGAAAAATTTGTGAAAAAGATTACAACCAAAGGAAACTGTTCTCTGGATGATGAAAGTTTAAGTTCAGGATGTAAAGGTTTGTTAATCAGAGTTAATGTGAGAACAGAGGGTAAAAATCAACTTAGTAGTCGAAATTTTGAAAAAGTTCAGATATATAAGAAAGGTGGATATTCAGAAGGAGGTTGAGTTGATGCAACTCAAGGATATGCTGAAGAACTAGGGCAAAATTGAGAATGATTCAAACTTGAAACAGAAAGAGAATTTGTTAAGTGGAGACGTGAAATTGGAATAGTTTGAAATGGAAAAGTATTTAAATGAAGAAGTTTCTAATAATAAAAAAGAAATTTATTTATAACGAAAGAGAAATAAAAATAAATAATTTAGCAATATAAGCTGCAAATAATAGTCAAAAAATTTATAAATTCGAAAGTTAACTAAATGAAATTTATGTGAGTTTTGAATTTGATGGACTTTGATTCTGTACCAATGCTTATTTTGATTAGTGTTTCAAGTTTTTTCATTTGATGATTTTTTATGGAATTATGAAGGGATTATAAAAAAATGTCTTATATAAATTTTTTGAAATATCTTTTTTCAGGGAGTTATTTTGTTTATGGATATTCTTGTTGCATTAGATCTATTAAAAATTTTTTTTCTTCTATTTTTTCTCCTATTAGCAAATTATTTAGTTTTTTAAAAAGGAAAAAGCCCACCAAAGAAGTTGCTTCATCTGAAGATTCAGTTGTTGAAGAAAAAATAAATACTGAAGAAAAAGGGGAAATTGTTCCAAATGAAAAGGAGAGCGTTTAAAAAGTTTTTGATTAGAAATAAATTACAAAAGAGTTTTCTTTAGAAGATTTCTAAAGGAAGTCTTTTTTGGATTGGTACTTTAGGGTTTGGGGGGGGCAGTAGTTATGGAATTATGGGAACAATAAGTAAAAGTATGTTTACTAAAGAAAAGGAATCTGTATTAAATGAACTTGTAAATGATAGTTCTCTTGATCTCAATAAGTTGAAAGTAATAGATGAATGATACTTATTGGGATTAGATGAAAAAGAAAAAGTAAATCAAAATGGCAAAATATTTGATATATGAAATAAAGATATAAATTTAAAAAATAGCGGCTTTAAAGAAAGAATTGAGGAAATAGCTAAATATTTTATTAGTTGTTATGGCGCTAAGGTAAAAATTATTAATTACAGTATTGCAAATCAATATTTTGCGCCACAAGGAAATAATGGTTGAGATTCAATGTGAAGCTATCAAACTGAAATAGGTCAACTTAAAGAAGAGAGTGTAGAGTGGCAAGGTTCTGAAGTTACTTTAGATCAAAATTCATCTGCGGAAACAATTAATAAAGGATGCTCTGAGGTGGCATGAAAAACAAAAAAAATTAGTAAAGCAGATGAAAATAAATTGGGACAAATTAAACTTCCAAAGATTCGGGAACTTTTTGTAGAAGTAAATGAGAACAAAAATAGAGAAGGATCGGGAAATTTAATAAATGGAAAAAAGAGAACTAAGGGAATAATTATTACAGAATTAGGAAATGTTAAACCACATGCTGGAAAAATTAGATTGATCAAGGTAGAAAATGGAAAAGATTATTGATATATAGATTTGTGATTTAAACATAAAGGATATGAGCTTGCTGAAAGAATTAATAAAATGGCTCAAGAGGAGCTTGGATGTCAAATTATGGATCAACAAGATTATGAGAGTGAAAGTGCAACAGATATTCAAAAATGTAAAGGTTTTGTGAAAACCCAATTTAAAGGAATTTTTCAAAAAGAAGTGAATAATGCTGGAAAAGAAGAACAATTGTGTTTTAAAGGGAATGGAGGGTTTTCAATAGATTGTTCATATTCTGATGAAATTTCTACAGAATGAGAAAATTTGAAACAAGAATTAGGAACAAAATGATTAGAAGTGGGACAAGAAATTGGAATTTTGTGACAAGGAAAATCATTTAAATGGAGAAGTTTTTAATGTATTAAAAAATTATTTGTCATTAGAGTAAGAATTTAGATGGTTGTAAAAAGCAAAGGAATTGAATATTTAATTTCAATATAAATTTTTTATGAGAATAGCGAATTTAGAAAAAATTTGTTTTAGTAATTTGGGCTTTAAGATTAAATATTAGATGGGATGGCTTCCTACTGTTTTAATATTCTCTGGTGATATCAGTGATCCCAGAATAATTATGATGGTCAGTTTAACATCTTTAATGTTTTTTTTAGGATTCTTTGAATTATTTAGGTCACTTAAAAAAATGAGTTATAGGGAATTTTTGTCTTATTTATTATTTATAGGTTATATTAAGATAGCTTTTAAGTATATTTTTGGGAATTTGCATTTTTCTAGTATATTCCGAGGAAAGGGAGTTTTATTTAAAAATCGCAAAACTGATGGGGATTAGCAATATTAGTAAATTTTTCTTTGGTGTGGGCGCTATTTGGGCCATTCCTACTACCACTGCTATAGTTAAGGGGGATAAAACTAAAAGCCAGAGATTAGAAAAATTAGGAATTTGAGGTAATAGAGATGTTAGTGAATTAAATAATTTATTTAGAACAAATTAGAAAATTAAATTATTTTCGTCATAAATAAGAAAAATTTGTCATTTTAAGTTTAGGTTTTTTCAACAGCTTATGCTGTTGAAAAATTGATTTAATTCTAATTTAAAAGGTTTGTAGAAAATTCTCAAGAAAAGTCTTTTTTGGACTGGAACTTTAGGATTTGGAGGTGGAGGAGTTTATTCTGTAATGTTAACCACTGGCTCTAGTCTTAATAAGAAAGAACAGGAAACAATATTGAATGAAATTGTTCAGGGAGATGCACTAGATACAAATAAATTCAAAGTTAGAGATAAATGGTATCTAAATAAATATGAGGAAGAAAAAAATAAAGAAAGTCGAGGAACTTCAGAGGAAGTATTTGACTATTGAAGTTCTGAAGCAATATTAAATAAAGGGTCAGGAAATTGATTTAGGGAAAGAATTACAGCTATAGCCGAGAATTTTAAAACATGTTGGGATGCTAAAGTTAAAGTTGTGAATCATAGCGTTTCAGATGGATATTTCGGGAAGAAACAGAATGGTAGTTGAGCTGCATTATGAAGTTACATGAATGAAAAAGACTTAAAAGAGGAAAAAGTTGATTGGCAGGGCCAAGAATTAATTTTTAAAGAGAAAGAAGGAGGGAATATTATGTGTCAAAACACTAATAAAAGTAATACTAAAACTTGGGAGCTTGATCAATCCGCTAAAGCAAAGTTAAGCATTTTAAAAATACCTGAAATGAAAGAACTTTATTTCGAGAGGGTGAATATTCAAGATAGCGGAAAGAAAAGAACTAATGGAGTTATTGTCGCCAAAACAGAAGATGTAAAACCTCATAAGGGGAAAATACGAATGCTAGAGGTTGTAAATGGCAATGATTATATATATGTTGACTGATGATTTGAACATGCTAATGAAAGCATATCAAGAAGATTAGAAGAATTAATTAAAGCTGATTTTGGATGTACATTAGAAAATAATGAAGATGTAGAAGAACAAAATTCTTCTAATTGTAAGGGAGTGTTAGTAATCGGAGATCCAGAATTTATTGAAAAAAGATCAACACAAAGAGATGGGAATAGAAAGTGTTTAAAAAGAAGAGATATTAACAGTGATTGTTCATATGATGAAGAAAATTTGAGTGAAACTTGAGAAGAAATTAAATTAGAGCTTGGAACAAATTGATTGGAAGTTGGACAAGAAATTGGAGTAGTTTGGCAAGGAAAAAGATTTAAGTGGAGAAGTTTTTAATAAAAAATGTTTTTTAAATAAAAGAGATTTAGTTAGTAGTTTTTTATTAAAAGTTAAAAAAAGAAAAAATTCTTAAAACAAACATTTTAAGTCTTGGCGCATTAGGTTTTGGAGGGGGGGGCATTTATACTCTTTTGGGAATAACAGGAAAAATTGAAGGATTAAAGAAAAAAGAGATATTAATTAATAGTTCCCTCGAAAAAAAAGTTTCGGGAGAATCCAAATTATATATAAAAGATCCTTGGCTAAGAATGCTGGAAGAAAAAGATGGCATTACTTATTTTGTTGAAAAAGGACAACAAGTTGATAATGAAAATTATTTTGATAAATGGAGTGAATTTGAAAATAAAACAATACAAGGTTCTACAAATTTTGAGGCTGATAAGCTAAGGAAAATGTCGAAATGATTTATTAGTTGCAAAAAAGCCGATGTCTGAATTATTGGAAATCCAGAATATCAGAAAACTTTTAATTCTAGTGGACAAACGTATTGGTGGACTGAAAAAGAGGAAAATTGAGAAATTCAGGAGGTTGATACAGAATTACTTAAAAGTACAAGTTTTAAGGTAGAACTTGACAGTCAAATAAAAAATATTGAAAATTTGTGTGAAAGATTTAAGGAGGATTTAAAGTTCAGTGTTCCTGTAGAAAATAAATTAAAACAGATGAAAGATAGAAAGGGGAATATTGTGAATATTAAGTTGGGAGAAGGTGTAATAAAAACTGCAGCAAGTTCTGACAATAATGAAGAGAGAAAATCTTATTTGCTGGGAGGGGTGATTTATGAAAAAGAAAAAGTAAATGGGATTCGAAGAAAGGTTCGTATTATTCATATTGAACAAGGAAATAATCTATTTTATGTAGATGAATGGGTTGAACCCATTAAGATGGAGCAATTGAAAGATTTAAAATATCGAATTGAAAAATCTGGAAAGTGCAAAATTTCTAGTGAATTTGAAGAAGATGATGATGAAGTAGGTAACGAGTGCAATGGCGTTATTTTGATGAAAGAGCTTGTTTGAAATCCCTTAAATAACGGAGAAAATCAAAAAGAAAATGAAAAGTGAAAAGTTTTTACAAATAATAATTGGTCAAATAATGATTTAGGAAGTAGTTATGGAAATAAAATTCAACAAGATTGAGAATATTTTTCTCAAGAAATTACAACTAAATATGTTTGATGGAGAAGAGAGGTTGGTATAACATGGGATGGAAGAACATTTAAGTGAAGGAGTTTTTAATAATTAGTTATTTAAGAAAAAAATTTAATTATAAATACTTCCTTTATTAGGAAATTTAGTTACTAAAGGAAGTATTTTTTGAATTGCTATTTTAGGTCTTGGAGGTATTGGTAGTTATTTTATACTCGGCTCTCTTGGAAAAAGTTTAAGGGGACTAGAACAAGAACAAATCTTAAATCAGCTTTCCCAAGCTGATTCAACATCGAATGTTAATAGAATAACTGTAAAAGATCCATGGATTTTATATCCATGGAATGAAAATGAAGTTTCCAATAAAAATGGATCGGATGAAAAAAATTATTATTTTGATAAATGAAATCACGAAGAAGTGCTTCGTCAAGATTCAAGAGAAAATTGATTTGTTAATCGAATTAAAAAAATTGGATCATATTTTGCAGCTTGTTATGATGCCAAAGTTGAAGTTTTGTCAAATGCTATCATGAAGGAATATTTACAAAATGATAATAAAGGAAGTAGTTGAGAAGCTATGTGATCAATTGACGTTGATGATTGATATAAAACAGAACAGGTTAATTGACAAGGTCAAGAAATTTTATTTGAAGGTATTGATTCGCAATTAAATGGTAGAAATTGCAAAAATGACTGGTGGCAAAAAATTAAAGTAAATGGAGCTGGTGAAAATAAGTTGAAATCAATTAAAATCCCAAATCCAAAAAAATTAGTATTTAGTCAAGTTGATAATTCAAATATAAGAAGTAGTGGAAAAATAAAATCCTACTCTCCTAAAATTATGCTTCTTAAAACAAATGAGGTTAAGCCACATAAAGGAAAAATTAGATTAATGAAAATCAGCAAAGGGGAGAATTATTGATATATTGATTGATGAGTGAAGGCAATAAAAAACTATGAGTTGAAATTTATAGAAGAATATATTAAAAATACTTTTAATTGTGAAATGGGAGATGATGAAGGTTCGGAAAATCAATCCTCGTGTCAATTAATAACACAAATTATTGAAGAGACTTTTGATTTAAAAAGTATATTAAGAAGTACAAATGTTGAATCTCCACAAAATCAAACTGTTGAAAAAGGTTGATGTATTAATAATGGAGAAAGTACTGTGGAATTAAAGAGAGGTAATTGCGAATATGGAGTTTATATGAAAGATCATTGAGAGCATATTAAGCAAGAGTTGGGAAGAAATTGAGTAATATTAGGGCAAGAAATTGGATTAGTATGAGAGGGTAAGGAGTTTAAATGAAGAAGCTTCTAATGCCCTAAATTGAATATTTTTATATTTCAGTAATAAAAAAATCAAGAATCAGATAGGATATTTTTTAGGAATTTTTATGAAAAATTCCTAAAAAAATTTTGTTAAGTTTTGGAATTTTGGGATTTGGAGGCGTCGGAACTTATACTATATTGGGAGCCGCAGGGGAAGCAATGGGAATAGGATTAAGTAGAAGTGAACAATTAATTAATAGTTCAATTGAGCGAAAGGAGGGCGGATTAGAAAAATTAAATGTTAAAAATCCATGATTTAAGTTTGTTAATGAAAAGCAAGGCAATTATTACTACGATTCAGAAATTGAAAATATTTCTAAGGATATAAAAGAAGAAAACATTTATTTTGATATTTGGGAAAGCAATCCAAAAGAGATAGATAGTAATAAAGGAGAATGGGATGCAGTTAAAAGAATGGTTTTATGATTTGTTCAATGTCAAGGAGCGAGAGCTTGAATGGTCGGGAATTCAGAAATAAAGGGGAGTTTCACTTCGAATAACAGAAGTTCGACATGAATTGATCCAAATTTAAAGAGAGAAATTCAAGAAGTTGACCCAGAAATTTTGAAGAAAAGTGCTACTGAGGTGCAATTGAATAATAAAAGCAAAAGCTGTCAAAATGGAGAGACATTAAAAGGAACAATTTATGATGGTGAATTTTCAACCATGACAAAAAATAAGATCGATAGTTTACCAAAAAGAAAAGGTTGAGTGATATTTTTTGAAAAGGGTGATGTTGTTGCCACTAGAAATAATACAAATATAGAATCTCAAAGAAAATTAAGGGTATATTTACCAGGAGTAGTTTTGGAGCAAAAAAATACAAATTGAATTAATAGAAAAGTAAGGATAGTTCATATTGAAAAAGGAGATGATGTTATTTATGTTGATGAATGGGTTGAACCTTTTCGGTCAAGTGATATGGAAAATTTTCGCTTGGAAATAGGCAAAAAGAATAGTTGTAAAATATCAAGTCATTTTGATGAAGATGAAGATAACTCTAAATTAATAGATGAGAATTGTAGAGGGACATTCATCAAAAAAGAGATTGATTGACGGGCAAAGAAAAATAATATAAAAGAATTTGAATATTTTACTTCTGGTGGAGAATATTGGAAGAAAACTGACAATGAAAATCAAGGATTATATGGAGAAGAAGCTGGGCAATTATGAGATCAATTAAAAGATAAAGTGGAAAAAGATTATGTTTGGTGGAGAAGGGAAATTGGCATTTCATGAAATGGAAAAATTTTCAAATGAAGAAGTTTTTAGTAGAAAATTATTTTTTAAAGTTAAAAATTTTTTAATTAAAAATTAAAAAATAAGAAAAGGAATTATTTAGGGATTTTTTAAAAATTCCTAAAACATCTTTTTTAAGTCTTGGAATTTTAGGGTTTGGCGGTACTGGAAGTTATACTGTTTTGGGTTTTTCGAATGCTTTTTGAAATAAAGAATTTGAACGAAAAATTAATACGATTTCCGAAGGAAAAGGACAAGACATAAAAAAATTAAAAGTAATAGATCATTGATATAAGTTTGATGGGTGGGAAAAAATTGGTAAAGAAACGTCATTAGAAAATAATGTTGAAAAAGAGGGAGAAATATTTGATTTTTGGAATGGAGCGGAATGAAAAGAGTTTTGAAAAAAAGTTGGAAAAATTGATTCTTTGGGTAAGCTTGCGGGGTATTTTGGATTTTGCGAAAATTCAAAAGTTAAGGTTCTTGGAGTGAGCGAGGAAACAGGATATTATTTCAATAAACGTCAAGGAGAGATGTGAGCTAATAAGTTTGGAATAGATTGATCTAAAAATAGAGGGGTCAACTTAGGTCTTGTAAAGCCTACTTCGGAAATTAATTTTGAGGAATTAATAAAAACAGGTGAAGCAGGATTTTGCAAAGATCAGATTGGAAAATCGGAAGAAATAAATGGTGGATGACAATGACGTAGACTTAAATCATATAAAGAAAAAAAGGGAATAGTTGTTTATGCTGTTTTAAATAAAAATAAAAGTAATTCGCATATTCAATTGCAAAAATTATCAAAAAATGAAAATAATAGAGAATGAAGTATAGTTCCTGTAAAAGATTTTTTATATGAGAAGGATAAGGTTAAGCCACATGTAGGAAAGATAAGAGTGATAGAAATAACTAATGATTCAGGATTAATTTATGTAGATGAATGATTTGAAGAAATTGTGAATGAAGATTTAATAAATTTAAAAAAACATATAGAAAATATTGAAAAGTGCTCTATCGAAGAAGAGGAAAATTCTAATAAATGTCATGGAATTTGGGTAAAATCTGAAGTAAAAGATGGGGGTGATCTAAAAAAGGAACTTAGGAATATGGAGGTTTATATGAATGGTGGTGTATATGAAGGCGGATGAAAAAGATTAGGTGAAGGAAATTATAGTGAAGATTTAAGTAAAAATTGAGAGTGATTTGGAAGTGATTTATCTAAAGAATATTTAAAATGGAGGCGGGAAATTGGAATAGTATGAAAAAATAAGGTATTTAAATGAAGGAGTTTTTAAGGAAAATGTTTTTATTATGGAAATCATTGTAAATTAAAAGTCAAAAAATAGGAGAAAACTTCTTTTAAGGAATTTTCTTTAAAAATTCCTAAAAGAATTCTTTTTGGACTTGGGGTTTGTGGATTCGGGGGAATTGGAAATTATTTTACACTTGGTATATTAGGAAAAAGTTTAAGTAGGCCAGAACAAGAACAAATTTTGAATCAGCTTTCTAAAGCTGATTCAAAATCTTCTGAAAAATTTAAAGTTCAAGATTCTTGATTATGGTATGACTGAAAAAATAAAAATAAACAAGAAGAGGGGGAGGGAGTTAATAATAGCGAATATTTTGATGCATGAACTATCTCTTCTAAAGGAGGAAAAAATGAAGAGTTTGATATATGAAAAAAAATTGAAAGACTTGCTACTTATATGAGTATTTGTTATAAAGCTTCTATTTCTTTGATAGATGAAGGTATTTATAACAAATATTTCAATAAAACTTCTAAAAAAGATTGAAGTGCAATATGAAGTCATGTTGATAGTGATCAATATAAAGATGAGAAAGTGGAGTGACAAGGATGGCCTATTAAATTAAAAGAGGAATTACAAAATTATGAAAAAGTATGTAAAAAACAAGAATTGGAGAGGTCGCAAAAAATATATGGAAATTGGGAAGCATTTGATACATGGGTAGGAGCGAAAATGAAAGGAAAAAAATTTCCCAAGATTCAAAATGTTGAATTTGAGTTAAAACAGAATTCTCAAAATTCGGTTAATTTAAAGATGGAAATGGGATTAATTTCAAGTAATGATATCTTCCCACATAATGGAAAGATAAGACTTTTTTATGCCAGCCAAGGAAAAAATTATTTCTATATTGATGTCTGAGCTAAAAAAATTGAACCAAAAAGTATTAAGCAATTTGCAAAGGAAATAATGAATAAAGGAAAATGTTTAATAGATTTAGAAGAAGAAAACGAGCGAGAGCTTTCTCGGGAGAAATGTCAAGGTTTTCTCTATCTTAAGGAATTATTTAAAGACAATAAAGAGCAAAAGCATAGTAATGGTTTAAGGGAAAAATGTTGACAAAATCATAGTTGAAGTGATAGTTGTAGTTATGAAGAACACATTGAAGATGGTTGACAATATTTTGAACAGGAAATTACCACTAAGTGACTTGAATTTGGACAAGAAATTGGATTAGTATGGGAAGGCAAAGAATTTAAATGAAGAAGTTTTTAATAACAGTTTATAACTATATTGACAAGTATTTAACAAAAATACTTTAGGAATTTTTTGAATAATTCCTAAAGTATCCATTTTTTATCTTGGAATTTTAGGCGCAGGAGGTTCCGGAATTTATTCTATTTTAGGATTATCGGGTGTAAATAGAGGGAATAAGGATACAGAAAGAATTTTGAATTTAACTCAAAAAATAGTTTCGAAAAATCTTGAAAATTTAGAAGTTCAAGATAGGTTTTATAAGGTAGCTAATTGAGAGAAAGAAAATGATGATGGACCGATATTTAAGGGAAATGATGGAAAACGCAACAAATCTTTATTTTTTGACAGTTGAACTGGAAATTTAGATACTAATAGTAAATGAAAAAGTCTTGGCTCAATTGGTCGCGCTGCAATATATTTTGGAATTTGTGAAGGATCTGAAATTTGAGTAGCTCAACAAAGCGAAAGAGAACGAATAGGGAAAAGTAATAAAGGAAGATTTATTTGAATGGTTGAAGAAAAAGATAGACCAAAAATAGAAAATAGAAGTGATTGAAAAATTAAGTTACACGGAAGTAAATTAAATAAATGAGAGAAATTGATTGATCAGGGGGAAAAATGCTTGGCCAAATTAGAAAATAATTTTGAAAGTGTTGTAAAGAATGAATCTTGAATTATTAATAAATTGAAAAGTTTAAATAATCCCAAAGGTTTAGTAATTTGGGCTGAAAGTGAGTTACAAGAACAGAAAAAGAAAAATTCTTATTTACGAAATTTATTAATTGAAAAGGAAATGACTGACAATATTGTCGGAAAAATCAGATTAATTCATATTGAAAAAGATAATGAAATCATGTATGTTGATGAATGAGTTCGCGAAATTACATCCGAGGATATCAAAAAATTTAAAAAAGAAATTGAAAAAGTTGGAAAATGTTTAATTGAAGAAGAATTGAGCAGTCAACAAACATGTAAAGGTCGTATAAAGTTAAAAAATGTCGCAACTGATGGAGTGGGCTCTATTAATGACTCGAATATAGAAAGTAAGAGGTGGGAAGATAGAGATTGAGTGATTGAAACTAATTCTAGAAATGGGGAGAAAAATGAAGGTTATGAACAACAATTAAGAGATAACTGGGAAAATATAGCACAAAATATTAGAACTAAATATTTAATATGATCGAGAGAAATTGGCATAGTATGACAAGGAAAAGCTTTTAAATGAAGGAGCTTTTAATAGAAAATAATTATGTAATTAGTGGAAAATTGGATCAATTTTATTTGAAAAAATAATTTTTTGTATTTTTCAACATTTTTTATAAAAAATTCCTAAAGGAATTTTTTCTTTTCTGGGAATTATTGGATTTGGCGGGGGAAGTGTTTATACTATGCTAGGGATAACAGGAGATACAATTGGACAAGGATTAAAGAGAAGCGAGCTATTAATTAATAGCTCGCTTGAAACGAGAAAAGGTGAACTAAATAAATTAAAGATAAAAAACCCATGATTTAAGTTAGTAAATGAAAATCAAGGACAATATTATTATGGCGAAGTAATAAAAAACACTGAACAGAGTGAGAATTCAGGAGAAGCATATTTTGATGTTTGAGAAGATAATGCGAATAACAATAATAATCAGGGGGAATGAGATAGTCTCAAAAAAATGTTGTTATGGTTTATGCAGTGTAAAGGCGCCAGAGCTTGAATTGTTGGAAATGCAGAGATAAAAGGAAGTTTTAATTCTAATCATCAAGGGGCAGGATGAGTTTATGGAGACTTAAAAAGAAAAATTCGAGAGGTTGATCCAGAAATTTTAAAAATAAGCGGCAATGAGGCTCTGCTGGAAAATCAATTAGCTCAAGGCAATGAGCTTTGTAATGAAAAAAGGAATCAAATAAGAGATTTAAATAGTGGACTTTCAATCTCGACTAAAAATAAGATTCAACAACTACCAAAAAGGAAAGGGTGAGTTATATTTTTTAAGAAGGGAGGGGGAGCTTTGTCAAATAATAGTGAAAATACGGAAAATGAAATAAAAGAAAATGTATATTTTTCGGGAGTAGTTTTGGAACAGAAAAATACGAATTGAATTGATAGAAAAATTAGAATTGTTCATATTGAAAAGGGAAATAACTTAATTTATATCGATGAATGATTAGAACCTATTTTGGCGGAAGATATTGAAAAATTTCGAATTTCAATAGGAAAACGGAATAATTGTCAATTAAAAGGAGATTTTGATAACGATGAAAGCGAATTTGAAATTCAAGTAGTTTCAAATTGTCAAGGAAAATTTATTAAAAAAGAGATTAATTGATTTAGAAATAAAAATAAAGCAGAAGAGTTAGAATATTTTGACTCTTCTGCTAATGGTGAATGAAAAAGAATTGATGCTCAAATAAGTGGATTATATGGCGAAAATGCAGGACAAATGTGAGATCAATTAAAAAGCAAAATAGAAAGAGAATATGTATGATGGAGAAGAGAAGTTGGAGTAGTTTGAAATGGAAAAGTATTTAAATGAAGAAGTTTTTAAATAAAAAGAAATTCAATTAATTCTTATAAAGAAAAATTATTTTTAGCTTAAAACTCTCGGAATATTCCGAGAGTTTTTGAATTAAAGATTATAGGATAAAGAATTTTTTAGAAATTTCATAAAAAATTCCCAAAAGCGGACTTTGTTTTATTGGTGTTTTTGGATTCGGTGGAACTGGAATTTATACCTTTTGTAGTGCTTTAAATAGTTTTCATTGGAAAAAAGATTTTGAAAGAATGCTTAATACATTTTCTGAAGGTGAAAAATTGTTAGAAAAAGATTTTAAAGTGAGCAATTACTTGTATAAATTAGCAGACTGAGAGAATTTTGGGGGAAAAGAAATGAGTGAGTCAGAAAATGGAGGATTAAAAAATAAAGTTTTTGACACTTGAAATATTATTGAGTGAAATAGGAAATTAAAAAAAGAGGGAGTTAGATCAGAAATTGGACGACTTGCATTGTTTTTTAGTATATGTGAAAGAGCAAAAGTGAAAGTGATTTCAGAGGGAGATAAAAGAGCGTATTATGGGGGAAAGAATAAAGAATGAGGATGGAGTAATGCTCAAAATGAAATATCAACTGGTTCACATCGAATTTTCAATGGCGATTTTATTAAACCAACATCTGAGATCAGCTTAAGTGAAATAGATTATTTTAAAAAAAGGTGTATAGCTAGTGATGATATTCATGATGATATTATTCTCAGCAAAAATCAATGAATGAAACAAAAGTTAAATACTTTAAAAGGAGAGAAAGGTACTTTGATGGGAGTTGTTTTAACGAATAATAATGGAGAACAAATCAAGTTTGGAGAAAAAGTTCTTGATAAAAAAGACCATATTGTGATGTTAGAAGAATTACTTTATGAGAAAGATAAAGTTCAGCATGATACCCGAAAAATCAGGATAATTGAAATTAAAAAAGGCTCAAATATTTTTTATATTGATGAGTGATTTGAAGAATTAAATGAAAAGGATTTAAATATTTTCAAAGAGAAAATTGAGAGAAATGGAAAGTGTGAAATTGATTCATTTGAAGATGGAAATGATAATAGGAAGAAATGTAATGGGGTGTATACAAGGAACATGATTGAAACTGAGGGAGATTTTCCTATAAGTAAACAAGACAAGGTAAAAACTGAAGTCTATAAAGGAAATGGATTTTTTGAAGGTGGATGAGGAGAAGAAATAGCAAGTTACGGAAACAATTTAGATGAAAAATGGGAATGATTTTCACTTGAGCTGCAGAGAAAATATTTAAAGTGAAGGAGGGAGATTAGTGTAGTTTGGGATGGAAAAACTTTCAAATGAAGAAGTTTTTAAATAGAAAATTAAATTTTTTTAAGTTATTTAATTTGTTTAGTTACTAAATAGAAATTAATTAAAGCCTCCCCTATTTATTGGGGATTTAATTTTTTAAAAGTTAGTTAGTAAATTTTTAATTAATAAGCGATGAGTGAAAAGTGAGAATTAGTTACTTTGGATAAATTGGGTGAAATTAGAGCGGGCTTGCAAAGTGCTAGGCATCTTGATAATTCCTTGTATATTTTTGGATATGTTCCATTAGTAGATGGAAATGATATTTATAATAGTAGATTATTTATTACAAAAACAAACAGAAGTTACAACTTGAAAGGTTTAAGTCAAAGTAGAATATTTCCTAAAAATACTGTTTGTATTGTTCGATGTGGAAATGCTGGATATTCATCTTTAACAAAATTTGATTCTTGCTTATCAGATAAGATTTACGGACTTATTCCCCAAAAAGAAAATTTTGACGCCAAATTTATTAAATATTTTTTTGATTCTCCAAGAATAAAAAAGGGATATTTTCTCTTTCAAAGTTAGCAACAGCTCAACCAGTATTATCTTTTCAAAAACTTTTTCTAGTTAATTTTCCTAAACCTCCCTTAGAAGTTCAACAAAAGATAGGAGAAATTCTTTCCAAATATGATCTAATACTTGATAATCATGAAAAACAGATTGAAATACTTACAAAATTAAAAATTTCATTGTTTAAGGAGTGATTTATTAAATTAAGATTTTCTAATTATGAAAATTACACCATTCGGGGGGGTTACCTGAAGGTTGAACAAGAATCAAAGTAGGAGATATTTCAAAAATTTCTAAGGGATCTAAACCTGCTAGTTATGCAAATTTATTAGGGGGTGGAGGAAAATATCCGTTTTTTATATGTTTACTTAAAATACAATACTCTTTTACATATTCTTTTGAAGAATTATCTATATTAATAGCCTCGCAAAATGGAAGCGCTTGACATACAAAAATTTACCAAGGTAAGTTTGAAGCAAGCAATGCAACAATAATTCTTATTCCAAATGATTCAAGAGCAGTATATTTGTTATTAGAGTTTCTTAATTATTTACTTCCTAAAAAATATAAAGAAACTACTGCAACAACTTCTCTAAAACATTTATCTCCATTTGTACTTAAAAATTTGGAAATACTCATTCCAGACCAAAAAATATTGGAAAAATTCAATAATTTTTGAAAAAATATTCACTTTAAGATTGAAAAATTAGAACAAAAAATTGAAAAATATGAAAAGATAAAAAAGAACTTATTAAGTGATTTATTTAGTCAAAAAATAACAGTTATTTAAGAATTTTTTCCCAATTTATAAAATGGCTATATCTTCTAAATGAGAGTTAATAACTTTAGATAAATTAGGAAAAATAGAAGGAGGCAGACAAGCTTCTAGGTTAGATAATTCACTTTTTGAAGAAGGAAATATACCTCTCATAGGTGGAGAAGAAGTCACAAAAAGCATATTTAATGTTACTTCTAAAGTTAAAAAATATTACAACTTAAAAGGCTTAAAGCAAAGTAAATTTTTCACTAAAGGCAAGGTTTTATTTATTCGTTCTGGAAATGCAGCTGGAGATTCTGCTTTTCTTAATTTTGATGCATGCTTAACTCAAAACATTTATTCTTTTAACTCCTTTAAAGAGATATCTGATCCCAAATTTATTAAATATTGTTTTGATTATCCAAACATTAAGGAAAAATTAATAAAGTTAGCTAAATCAGATACAGCGCAACCAAATCTCACTTTAAATAGGCTATTAACTGTTAAATTCCTTTGCCCCCCCCATGAAATTCAACAAAAAATTGGTGATATCCTTTCTACCTATGATGAACTCATAGAAAATAATAAAAGACAAATAGAAATGCTTCAAAACATTAGAACTTCTATTTTTAAGGAATGATTTATGAATTTAAGATTTCCACAGAATAGTGGATTAAGTCTTAATGACTTAATAACTGTGGGGGGGGCAACTGAAAAATTTATAAATTATCTGAAGTTGCATCAATTACTAAAGGAGAAAAATCTGCAAAACTCGCTGTAAAGGGCGGAATATATCCATTTTTTACTTCTTCTACTAAAAAAATAGAAAGAATAAATGAATATTCTTTTTCAGGAAGTTTTGTATTAGTCTCAGATACAGGAGAATTTAGAGCAAATATTTTTAGAGGTAAATTTGAGGCAAGTAATAATTGTTTTGTTATTTTTGATAAAAAAATAAAAAACTTTTCAGTTTTTTATTTACTATTAGAAACAATAAAAATAAATTTACCAAGTTTTTATAAAGAAGATTCGGGAGAGGTAAAGCACTTAAAATCCAAAAAATTATTGGATTTAAAAATTATTATTCCAGAGGACAAAATTTTAGAAAAATTCAACAATATTTGTGAAGATATTCAGCTAAAAATAGAAAACTTAAATAAAGGAATTGAAAAATTTGAGAAAATTAAAAATGGTTTATTTAAGATGATTTTTAATCAAAAAATACAAATATTTTAAAAATTTTTCTTTTTAATTATTGAATTATAAATATGGAATTTATTTAGCAACTCCCTTAGCTGTCGCCGGCAGCTTTACATATCTCTTTTTAACTAATGATTGAAGCTTAAAAACAGATTTAATTAATTTTTTTAGAATTCCATCTAGAAAATCTTTAACAGCCCCTTTAAAGGATTTTCAAACTAAAAATAGCAATAATTTAAAAATTCGAAGTTTATTAATCGAAGATTTAAAGCGCAGCTTAAAAATAGATAATTCTCAAAATTTTTATTCATCAATAAATGAATTAAATACTATTTCAGGATCATCACTTTTTTCAGAAACTCTTAATAATAGTGATAAAGTTTTTGAAATAGATAATAAGGTTAAAAATATCACTAAAGAATTAAATAGAGAGGATGATCTTTCAATAATCAAAGATGAATCTGACAAAGAATTATCAGATTCAAAAAATAAGCTAAATAATTTGGTAAAAAACTTTAATTCAATTTTTACGAAAGTAAAAGATTGAAAATCTAAAAGTAATTCACTTGAGATAAGAGTACAAAAAAATGGCCAGCTCCCAGAAAAAGTAATTCCTCCTTCTAAAGAGGAAAGAGAATCTTTATTTACTTATTATGAAGTATTTTCCGGATTAAAAGGGGATGAAACTAAACTTTTAGAAGGAATAAAAATTATTTCCGATTATTCTCGATATAAAACATCTAATAGTATGATTCCTGCTAAAAATAAACAAAGGATAGAAGCTCTTAAAAAAATTAATTGAAGCAATTCAGAAAGAATTGCTTTTAATCAGTATCTTAAAATAGAACCCAAAGATAGTTATGATCCCTTTGCTATATTGTTAGATTCTGAATATTTAAACAAAGTTAGAAGTAAAGCTATTGAATGAGAAAGTAAGATTAAAGGATTTCAATCTAGAAGCTCTTTTGAAAGGTGTGGAACATGAACGAGAACTTCTAGACTTCTCGAACAATGCACAAAGTGATCACATGAGGCAACACAAAGTTTTCAGAGAGTAAAAGAAGATATAGAGGCTCAAATGACTATGGAAATTGCTTCTAAATTAATAAATGAAATGACAGAAAAATTAGATTTAGAAGAAAAAATTAGTAAAATCCTGTAATTTTTTCTTGAATATTTAGAAAATTAATTTATTATTGAAGAAAATAAATTAAAAAATTCTGAGCAGTTATTCCCCTTTTGTTAAGGGGAAAAAGTTAATCCTTATTTAATTATTAAATTGTTTTAATTTTTTTAACGTTTTTGCAACTTAAGAATTTTTAATAGTTATTTTTTAATAAGAAATTTAAAAAGGGTTAGAAAAAAGAAAAATTTCAAAGGGCAAAAGATAATTCCGGAAAAATCCGGAATTATTTAGAAAATTAGTTTTTAAATACTTCTGGAGGTAGATAAATATAAGGACCTTCCAACACTTCATGTGCATTTGCAGTGGGTTTTATTTTTAAAATTGTATTCGGTGTAAGCTCTGTAAGTCTAACGTGTTTTGAATAAGTTCCTTTAGTATAAGACAAAAACCAAGGAGAAAAAGTAGCACTAAAAGTAAAAATTGGTATAGCTTTTAAGTGTATCACCAAGTTAGATTATAAAAAAAGCTTTAATTCTAGGACTTGTTGGTTGTCCTACTGGGGTGTGTTTTGGAGTCCATTTGGAAAAATATTTAAGTTTAGGGGGAAGAAAATGGATAAAAGAAAAGGATGTTGTAACAACGGAAAGATCTAAAGAAGGTAATGAACAGAAAGTTTCTATTGATAAAGAATTAGATGTTACAGTTACCCATTCTAAAGAAAATAATAGATATAAAAACAGAATAAAAGTTGGAGTTAACTGTATGGATGGAGACTTAATTGGTTGAGGAGATAGTTTTTTAGACAGTAAGCCATCAACAGCACTTGGATGAGATAAATTTCAAGAAACTTTTGAAAAAGGACTTAAAGGTTATCTAGAACTAATTTTCGGCTGCAATTGAGAGAAAATTTTAGAATTAAAAAATCTTGAAAAATGATGGAATAGCGAAGGGCTTGGCAAGGGTCCAGAGAATGCTGCTATGGTAGGAATTGTTGCTCGCAACGGAATAACAAGTAATGAAAAATTACAAAGAGTTAATAGAAATATTAGAAGTAGTTCTACTCGGGAGGGGCTAAATAATACCCAAGAAACTAATTTTGAAAAAATATGGAAATTATTTGAGGGAGAAAAACCAAGAGATTCTAGAAGTAAATCCTCAATAACAAATACTGCAATAGAAGTATCCATGTATAGGAGAGAAGATTCTGAGTCGTCTTATATACCAATGATACAAGAATTAGTTAGGGAAAGTATTGCTCGCAACTTGATTCGAATTGTTCTTGGGGCTCAATGATGCACTAAAAAAGATTGAAACAGACAAATAGGAAAACAAGATTGTACAAGCAGCGAAAAATATAAAGTACTAGGAGAACTCAAAGAAACTGAATCACAAAATGATCAAAATGAAATATTTAAAAATCTTAAATTTGATGGGACAACAGGATTTAAATGAAATCCTGGAGATGGACAAAATGGCGGAAAACCCGCGTGAATGTGAGAAAATGTTAAGAAATGAAATTCTGGAAATGATAAAAAAGAATGATGAAAAAAAGTTAAAGAGTATTTAAAAGAAATATCAACTAGCTCTTGATTCTATGGCCAAAATAAAGAAATAGCAAAAATCTTATGCTATGAAATTTTTAAGGAACTAATTGGGAAAGAAAAACTCAAATTTTTCAAAGAAAAAGAAAAATGATGTAAAGTTGGTTTAAATGGGGCAAGTTGCCCTAATGGGGGATTAATTTGGCACCAATTTTAAAACCTTTGGTAGAATTTCTTGAGGAATTTTTATTTTTACTTTTTCTGAAATAGCTTTGGCTGTAGAAGGACCGAAGAATAAGGGTTTGGTGAGCGGACCAGGGCGCTCAAGAGGGTGTTTTGAAGAAAGTTTAGAAAGTGACAATGTCGTACCAGTCATACATGCAAAAAAGAAAGATACATTTCTAAAAAGAGACATTAGATACTTTAAATGAGTTTAAAAAATCGTGAGATTATGAAATTTGCTATTTATACCAGCAGTTGGAGCTGGCTCTATTGCTGGATCAATCGGAGGAAAAAATTCCCAAATAAAAATTAATGGAGAAAAAATTGAAGTAAATCCTATGGAATTTAATTATTTTGGAAATAGTATTTTAGAAATGGTTGAAACTAAAGATAACTTCCCAAAAATAATAAAAGTTATTTTACCTTGTTGGAATGGAAATTTATTAACTGAATATGAAATGAAAGAATCAATTATCAGAAGCGACAAATATCAACAGCATCTAAGAAATTTTAAAGAAGCTTGAAAAACGATTGTAAGTAAGATTAAGGATATTCTCAATAAAACTTATGGTTGTTTAGATGCTAGTGATTTAAAAATGAGAATAGGTGTTATAAATTTTGAAAAAATGACGAAGTCAGAGCCTTATGGAATGATAATAGGGGAAATAAAAGAGATAAAAGTGGGTGAGGAAGAAATTAAAAATCCCAAGAATAATATTAAATTTACTTTTAACTGGCGCAACAAGTCAGGAAAAACAATTCATAGCGATTCTAAAATAATTGAGCTATATGATGCGAACATTGGTCAAGAGACAGTTAATCAGATAAGCAAATTAGTTTACAAGATTTTAAGAGAATCAGCGAAACTAACTCTTAAAAAATATACATGAAAAAAAGAAATAAAGAATCAAGGAAATGATGTTTTTAGTGCTCAATATTTTGGAGATAAAGAAGATAGAAGAAAAATACATCAGTTTGAGACAGGGGGAGTGAGCAATCCATTTGAGTTAAGTCAGTGATGTTTGAGCAATCTGGAAGATTGTACTCAAAAAAATTGAAATGATGACAAGCTTCTTGAATTCCTTTCTAGCTGTCAAAGAAATAAAGAGACCGGAGGTAAATATATGTTAGAGGAGTTTATTGAACAAGTTAAAGAAATTATTAAAGGAAATAATAAAAATAATGGAGAAGAATGTGGTGTGTGGGAGAAGGGGATATTTTGTTCTAAAGGAGGGTTAATTTATAAAGAATAAAGCTAGTAATACAAAAACATTAAAAATGGTTGAACTATACTTGGCTTTCCGGGAGTTGTTGTTGGACCTATTTTGGGTGTCTTTGGAACTAAAGCAACAGCTTTAAAAGTAGATAATAAAAAAGTCATTGTAAATCTGCCAAAAATAACTTTTTTACCTAATAATAAAGAAAATATCTTTAGAAATTTGAATATAAAAAAAGAAGAAAAGATGAAGGAAAAAATCAAAATTATAAGTCTGTGTTTGAGCGGGAATATGCTGCCCGAATGAATAAAGAATAATGGAAATATAAGTCAAGAGAAAAATAGTCAAAAAGAAGTAAATATTAAAGAGGGAGATCGTATTTTACAGGAAGTTTTAAAAGAATTTTTGGACTTAAATATTGGGTGTCAAGGAAAAGGATATAAAACAAAAGAAAGTTGATTTGATCGAATTGTTGAAAAGAGAGATTTGGGTGGGGTGATTTCTATTTCAATTAAGAATAAAAAGTATTTAGATGAATTGAAGAATATGAAAGAGCAAGTTAATTATTGGAGAGAATGTAAAGGTAAAAGTATTGCTGGAATGTTTTGTAAATTAGAAGGTAGTTTTAAACATCTGTGAAAAGATGATGTTAAAAAAATAATTGAAGAAAGAATTTGAAAAGTTTTGAAAGAATTTATGATTGGGTGAATTAATTTAAAAAATCCTACATGAAGAAGTGAAGGGAATATTAATATCGTTGAATGAGAAATAAGTAATTATAAAAATAAGAAGAAAATTCAAATTGAGTATGGCGGAGGATATACAAATTTTGAAATTGGAGAATGATGATTTAAAACTGGATTATGACAACAAGGAAAGGAAGGGATTTTAAAAAAACTTGACGAAGATAAAGGATCAAATAAAAATGATTGGGTTAATAGAATAAAATTCATGATCGGTAGAAATAAGGCCAATATTGAAGATTTTTTCAAAAATTGGTTATGAAATGAACTTGAAAAGGAATTTTCGGAAGAACTTAAATATGATTGTGGAATGTGAAATGGAGGAGTATCTTGCCCTGAAGGAGGATTAATTTATTAGTAATAAAACAAATAATCAATGCTTTAATTAATTAATTTTTTAAACCCAAGCATTTTAACTTAAAAATAAAAATTTAAATTTTTATTTATTTTTTACTATTTAAGGAAAAATCTAATTATTTATAAATCTAAATTTTTGAAAATTTTTAAAAACATTTTTTAAATATTTTTTTGAGAAATTAAAAGCAGTTTATTTTTATTTGGCCTTCCAGGAATTTTTGCTGGACCTGTTATGGGATTTTTTGGGCTTAAAAAAACATCTTTAAATGTAGATGGAAGAGAGGTTATTGTTGATGAATCCACAATAACTTTTTCTCCAGATGAAAAAAATCCCTTTAAAGAATGAGAAAAGGATGAAAATCAAAAAAACAAAAAATTTGTTATTTTTGGAATATGTTTGAATGGAGAATTTCGACCCGATATTTTGCAAAAATGGCAACAGATTCAAAAAGGAGATGGTTCACATGAAATTAGAAATACAATAAAAAAAGGTTTGAAAATAATAGATGAAATGTTAAGGAAGAAGATAAATAAATGGGTAGGATGTCAGGATAAAGATTTGATTGATGAAAATGGAGAAATTGGTGTTGGCTTTCTCGAGCAAATGTTTATTATGAATGAGGACGGGGGGGCAGTGGATTTATTAATTGAGAATTAAAAAACAAAGTAAGTAATAATGTAAGGCTTGCAGTAAATTATAAAAATGAATGTAAAAAATCAAAAAAGAAGGGGATGATTTGCAAAATAGAGCCACAGTTTGTTAATGAAAGCATTAAAAAAGAGGTGAAAAAAATGATAGAAAGGAAGCTCGAGGAAGCTATTGAAAATCTTGTTAATCAATGGCTTAATAAAGGAAATTGATTAGAACGAAAATTTTGTAATTTTGTAAGTGTATCTATTAATAAATCCCCACATGGGTATGACTGTTTAAAAACAGGACAAATGGGTGGAGATAAACATCTTAGAAAAGATATTAAGCAATTAGTTAACAGTCTAAATGGTAGTGGAGAAATGAATATTGAAATTGGAGAATGATGGCTTGCAGGAAGATGAAAGCAATCAAATAAAAAATGAGGAAGAAAGGATGGGCAAAATGATGTTCGAGGAGTTACTGAAAAGCTTCTTGAATTTTCAGGAAGTGTAGGTCAATTAAGGGAATCAACTTTAAAGAAAGCTGTTAAAGAGCTTGTTGAAGAATTTGAAAAGGGAATTATTAAGCGAAGAGAAGGGTTTTGTGGAGTATGAAATGAAGGAGTAACTTGTCCTGAAGGAGGAGTAGTAATTTAAAAAAATAGAACGATAAGGAATTATAAAGATGAAGGAATTTAGAAAAAGATAAAACAATTGAAATTAATTTTTTAATTAAAAAAGAGTTTATTTAAGTTAATGATTATTTTATTTAAGTTGAAGATAAATTAATTAGATATATAAAACAGAAATTTATTTTTTTTGTTCCTTTATTAATTGAAGAAAATTCTTTATTTTTTAAATAATTAATTTCTGTATAAGACAAAAATCAAAAAAAGTGTCACTGGAAATAAAAGTTAGTATAGTTTTTATTATTTTGAGAATTTAGTGTGTTATTTGATTAGGTTATAAAAAAAGGCTTAGTTTTTGGACTTGTTGGCTGCCCTGCGGGGGTTTGTTTTGGAACTAATTTAGAAGAATATCTAAGTTTAAGTAAGGGAAAGTCGATAAAAGAGGAAGATGTGGTAATAACAGAAGAATCTAAAAATGGAAGTGAAAAGAAAGTTTCTCTTGAAAATGGGTTAAATTTTACAGTTACTCGTTATAAAGAAGACAGAGACTATAAAAACAGAATAAAAATTGGGGTTAATTGTATGAATGGTGATTTAATTGGTTGAGGAAATGATTTTTTGGATAAACAACCAAAGACCAACTTTGGTTGAGATAAGTTTCAACACACTTTTGAAAAAGGACTTAAAGGTTATTTGAATTTGATTTTTGGCTGTGATTATAGAAAAGCTGTAGAAGCGGCAGATTCTGATGGATGGTGAAACATTGAAGAATTTGGAAGAGAGCGAGAAAATGTCGCTATGGTCGGTATTGTTGCGCGCAATGGAAAAGTGAATGGGAAAAGAATTTTAAAAGTAAGCGAAGGTAATTATACTAGGGGGACAATATCTGTAGGGAATGCTAATTTTGAAGAAATATGAAAAATCTTCGAAGGAAGAAGACCAAGGGGTGCCGATAGAAGGGTTTCAATAACAAATACTGCGGTAGAAGTATGAATGTATAGAAGAAATGATTTTGAGAGTAGTTATATACCAAGAATACAAAAATTAGTTAGAGAAAGTATTGCACGTAGTTTGATTCGAATTGTTTTTGGAGCTCAATGATGTATTGAGAAAGGGTGAGATGGAGCTAGAAAAAGACAAAATTGCAAAAGAAATGACAAATACCAAGTATCAGAGGAATTCAAAGAAATTGGATTACAAAATACTCAAAGTGAAATATTTAATGATCTTAAGCTTGATGGAAGAGAAGGATTTACTTGACAACCTGGAAATGGAGTCAATGGAAAACCAAAATGAATGTGGGATAATATTAAGAAATGAGATCTTAAAAATAATGAGAGGCAATGATGATCGAAAGTTAAGGAATATTTACAAGATATATCAAAAAGTTCTTGGTTTTACAATCAAAACATCAAGATAGCAAAAATCTTATGTTATGAAATTTTCAAGGGTTTAATTGGACAAGAAAAACTTCAACTTATTAAATCAAAAGAAAAATGATGTAAAGTTGGTTGAAATGGGGCAACTTGTCTTAATAGCGGAATAATTTGGAAGAAATAGAAATTTTAATTTATTTTTAGAATCTTTGAGATTATTTTTTAGGAATTTTTATTTTCACTTTTGATGAAATAAATTTTGATTGTAAAAGGCCCAAAAAATAAGCGTTTAGTGAATTATTAAGAGAATTTACAATAGGGTTTTTGAAAAAAATTTATGGGAAATAATAGTGTTACCGTAGCCTCACTTGTAAAAAAATGATACATTTCTAAAGAAAGGTATCATCTCTTCTAAGTAAATTTAAAAAATCTTGAGATTATGAAATTTGTTATTCATACCAGCCATTGGGGCTGGCTCCATTGTCGGAGCAGTTGGAAGAAAAAATGCTGAAATAAAAGTTAATGGTGAAAAACTTGATGTAAATCCTACAGAGTTTGATCATTCAGTCGGCAATATTCAAAAAATGGTTGGAGTCAATTTGGACGAAAATAAAGATAATTATTCAAAAGGAATGAGAATTATTTTACCTTGTTGGAAAGGAAATTTATTGTCTGATTATGAAGAAAAGGAAAAAAATATCGATGTTAAAAAAGACAAGTTTCAACAACATATAGATAATTTCAAAGGAGCTTGAAAATCGATTGTTGATAAGATTAAAGACATTCTCAACAAAACTTATGGTTGTTCAGATGTTAGTGATTTAAAAATGAGAATAGGTGTTATAGATTTTGAAAAAATGAAGGAATCGGGGACTTCAGGAATGGTAACAGGAGAAATCAAAAAGATAGATATGGGGAGGGCAAATGGCAATAAAACTGAAAATGATATTAAATTTGTTTTTAACTATCTTAGAAATTCGGCAAAGGTAGTTCATAATGGCCCTCAAATGATTGAACTATATGATGCCGATATTGGTGGAGAAACAGTTAAGAAAATAAATAAAATGTTCTATGAAATTTTAAAAGAGTCGGCAAGACTAACTCTTAAAAAATATAAGTGAAAAAAAGAAGTAGGAAGTTGAGGAAATAAAGATGTTTTTAGTGCAGAACGATCTGAAAGCCCAGCAGATAATAAAAGAAAAATACAAAAATTTGAGACAGGGGGAGTAAATAATCCATTTGAGTTAAGCCAATGGTGTTTTAGCAATTTGGATGAATGTACTAAATCAGAAAGATGAAATGATGACAAGCTTCTTGAATTTCTTTCTGGTTGTCATAGAAATAGACAGACCGGAGGAGAATATTTGTTGTCGGAATTTGTTGAACAAGTTAAGGAAATTATTAAAGGAAATAATAAAAATAATGGAGAAGAATGTGGTGTGTGGGAGAAGGGGATGTTTTGTTCTAAAGGAGGGTTAATTTATAAAAAATAAGGATAATAGTGTAAAAAAATTAAAAGTGGTTGAGCTATACTTGGTTTTCCAGGGGTTATTGTTGGACCTATTTTAGGTATTTTTGGAACTAAAGAAACATCTTTAAAAGTAGATAATAAAAAAGTCATTGTCAAGCAATCAGCAATGACTTTTTCCCCTAATGAAAAACATCCATTGGGGAGTTTTGATATAAAGAAGGGGAAGGGGGAGAAAAATATTAAAAACAAAATTAAGGTGATAAGCTTGTGCTTAAATGGGGATATGATACCTGAATGAATAAAGAATAATGGAAATATAGACCAGGGGGCGAATCGTCAAAAACAACAAAATATTAAAAAGGGAGATCAAATTTTACAGGAAGTTTTAAAAAGATTTTTGAATTTAATTATTGGATGTCAAAATCAGGAGGAAATGCAGAGAGAAAGCTGATTTGATCGAATTGTTGAAAAAAACGATTCGGGGGGGGTTCTCCATATTAAAGTGAAAAACAACAAATATTTAGATAGATTGAAGTCTATGAAAGAGCAAATTAATTATCAAAGGGAGTGCACAGGAAAAAGTCTTGTTGAAGTGTTTTGTAAATTAGAAGGTAATTTTAAGAACTTGTGACAAGATGATGTTAAAAAAGTAATTGAAGAAAAAATTTGAAAGGTTTTGAAAGAATTTATGATTGGGTGAGTTAATTTAAAAGAAGTTAAATGAGGAAAAAAATGAGGTTTTATTAATACTGTTGAATGAGAGATAAGAAGTGGCAAAAATAAGAAGAAAATTCAAATTGAGTATGGCGGAGGATATACAGAATTTGAAATTGGAGAGTGATGATTTAAAACTGGATTAATAGAAAAAGGAAAGGAAGAGATTTTAGAACAACTTGAAAAAGATAAAGGATCAAAAAAAGATGATTGGGTCAATAAAATAAAGTTCATGGTCGGGAGAAATAAGGCCAATATTGAAGATTTTTTCAAAAATTGGTTATGAAGTGAACTTGAAAAAGAATTTTCAGAAGAATTTAAAACCGATTGCGGAATTTGAAGTGGGGGAATATCTTGTCCTGAGGGGGGATTAGTTTATTAGTTATCCAAAATAAAATGGATAAATGAATACTTTAAATAATTAATTATTTTTTTAAAGCCTATTATTTAAACCAAAAAATAAAAATTTAAATTTTTATTTATTTTTTATTATTTAAGGAAAAATCTAATTATTTATAGATCTAAATTTTTGAAAATTTTTAAAAATATTTTTTAAATATTTTTTTGAGAAATTAAAAGCAGTTTATTTTTATTTGGTCTTCCAGGAGTTTTTATGGGACCTTTTATGGGATTGTTTGGGTTTAAAAAAACATTTTTAAATGTAGAGGGGAGAAAAGTTACTGTCGGTGAATCGACAGTAACTTTTTCACCAAATGATCAAAATCCTTTCAAGGAGTGAAAAGAGAATGAACAACAAAAAGACAAAAAATTTGTTATTTTTGGGTTATGTTTAAATGGAGAATTTCGGCCTGAGATTTTGGAAAAATGAGAACAAATCCCAGTGGACGGTAGATCAAAAGTAATTAGAGAGGCAATAAGAGGTGGTTTAAAAGAAATAGATGAAATGTTAAGAAAAAGTATAAATAAATGAGTAGGGTGTCAAGAATCAGATTTAGTTGATGAGAGCGGGAAAGTTGGTGTTGGTTTTCTCGAACAGATATTTGTTGCCAATGAAAATGGGGGGGGCAGCGGGTTAATTAATTGAAAATTAAAAAATGAAGAAAGAAGTAGTATAAATATTACTGCAAATTATATAAATGAATGTAAAAGATCAACAAAGAAGGGAATGGTGTGCAAAATAGAACCACAATTCGCCAATAGCGATAAAAACATTAAAGGTGAAGTGAAAAGAGAGATAGAGAAAAGACTTGAAGATGCTATTGAAAAGCTTGTTGATTGATGACTTAACAATGGACATTGAGAAAATAAGAAATTTTGTCATTTTTTAAGTAATTCTATAAATAAATCCTTTAATAAGATAAAAACTTGCTTACAGCCGGGAGAAATGGGCGGTAGCGATACAAATCTTCCGCAAGATATTAAGAAAATAGTTACAGATTTAAAAAGTACTGGAAATATAAATTTTGAAATCGGAGAATGATGGCTTTCTGGAAGATGAAAGAAAAAACCAAACGAAAAATGAGGAAGAAAGGATGGACAACATGATGTTCGAGGAGTTACTGAAAAGCTTATTGAGTTTGCGGGGAGTATAGGCCGTTTGGAAGAGCAAACTGCAAAATATGCTGTTAAAGAACTTATTGAAAAATTTGAAGAGCGCATTATTAATCAAAATAAAGATTTTTGCGGAATATGAAATGAAGGAGCATCTTGTCCTGAAGGAGGAGTGGTAATTTACAAAAAATAGAATGATAGATAAGTTATAAAGACAAAGAAATTTAGAAAAGAATAGAATAATTTAAAAATTAAAAGAAATATTTAAAAATTTTTTAATAATTATTTATTTATAAAGAAGTAAAAAAGTGGGTTTTAAAAGAAAAAAGTTTTTAAAAATAGAAAATAATTCCCGAAAAAATCAATAAAATTTTTAAAGAATTAATTTTTTAAATACTTTTGTAAGAATATGGATATAATCCTTTAAAAATTTAGTTTTATTACCTCTAAGGTTATTTTCTTTTTAAATTTTGATAGTCAAATATATGTTTTAAATACATAACCTTTCTATAGAATAAAAAAATTCCACAAAAGTAAAAGAGTCCGCGGTTTTTATCAATAAAACTTTTTTATTGTTATAGTAGATTATTAAAAAAGGATTAATTTTTGGATTTATTGGTTGCCCTGCAGGGGTTTGCTTTGGAACCAATTTGGAGGAATATTTAAGTTTAAGTAAGGGAAAATCGATAAAAGAGAAAGATGTAGTAATAACAGAAGAATCTAAAAATGGAAATGAAAAGAAAGTTTCTCTTGAAAATGGATTAAATGTTACAGTTACTCGTTATAAAGAAGACAGAGACTATAAAAACAGAATAAAAGTTGGAATTAATTGCATGGATGGCGATTTAATTGGTTGAGGAAACGATTTCTTAGATAAAAATCTAAATTCCAACGTTGGTTGAGACAAATTTCAACATACTTTTGAGAAAGGACTTAAAGGTTATTTGAATTTGATTTTTGGTTGTGGATATAGAGCGGCGATTGAAGAAGCAGCTTATGGAAAATGATGAAATACTAAAGAATTAGGAAATAAACTGGAAGAAATTGCAATGGTTGGTATAGTTCCGCGTATTGGGGGGGAAAAGAATGATGAAGAATTAATAAGAGTTAGTGAAAATCAAAAATTTCGTGAAAGTACTTACTTTAACGAAATATGAAATTTATTTAGAGGTGTGAAACCAAGAAGTTCACAAAGTAGAACTTCAATAACAAATACTGCAGCAGAAATATGGATTTATAACAGAAATGAATTTGGAAATACATATCGCCCAAAGATACAAAAATTGGTTAGAGGAAGTATTGCAAATAGTTTAATAAATCTTGTTCTTGGCGCCACGTGGTGTAATCAAAAAATTTTGAAAGACGGAAAATGATATTGCGAAGGGGATCACAAATACGAATTTTCAGAAATATTTAAGAAAGATTTCATTCAATATGGAAAATTTGAAAATCTTAGACTTGATGGAAGCTCATTAGCGCTTCCTTGAAACCCTCAAAGGCCAACATGAATGTGAAATGAACTCAAAAAATGAAATCTTGAAAGTAATAAAAAACAATGATGAAATAAAGTTAAAGGATATTTAAAAGATATATCAAAAAGCTCTTGATTTTACAACCAAAATGAAGAAATAGCAAAAATATTATGTTATGAAATTTTCAAAAATCTAATTGGACAAGAAAAACTTCAATTTATTAAGTCAAGAGAAAAGTGATGTAAAGTTGGTTGGAATGGAATAATGTGCCCCAATAGTGGGGTAATGTGGCAAAAATAAAAATTCTAAATTATTTTTAGAATCTTTGGTAGCACTTTTTTAGATTTAAATATTTCGCTTTAAAAAATAAGAATCTAGATTTTATTTAGTTTTAATTACTCAAGAAAAATAGATTTAAATCTAATTTTTTTAAAAATTTTTTAGTTAATTTTTTTAAGTTAAAAGAGTAAATTAATCAATAAATTTGAGAGAATCTTTTAAAACTGACTGAGGAATTTTAACGGGGGCGGCTTCAGCTAATGCTTTACTATCTCGACCAGCTGGAATAAAAAGTGGGAACATTTTTGAAGATCCTTTTGGATCAACTAAAGGATGTTTACTTGTAAAAAATGAAAAAGAGATTGCTGAAAAAAAGGTTGTTAAAGAAAGAAAAGATAGTTTTTTTGGAAGTGACACTAAAGAGCAATTTATATTCTAAAAAATTAAAAGCAGTTTATTTTTATTTGGTCTTCCAGGAGTTTTTGCTGGCCCTTTTATGGGTTTTTTTGGGTCTAAAGAAACAACTTTAAATGTAGGGGAGAAAAAAGTTATTGTCAATGAATCGACAATGACTTTTTCACCAAATTTTAAAAATCCACTTAAAGATTTAGTTAAAGAACAAAATAAAAAAAATAAAAAATTGGTTATTGTAGGATTATGCTTTAATGGAGAATTTAGACCAAAAATTTTGATAGATTGGGAAAAAATTCAAAAAGGTCAAGGATCTAGCACTGTTAGAGGTTATATAAAAAATGCTTTAAAAATAATAGATGAAATGTTAAGACAAAAAATAAATAAATGGGTGGGATGCCAAAAATCAGATTTATTTGATGAGAAGGGAGAAGCTGGTATTGGTTTTCTTGATCAAATGTTTACTGTAGAGGAAGAAGGAGGAGGGAATGGAAGAATTTTATGAAAACTAAAAAATAATATGGCGGGGGAAAAAAGTGTAAAGCTTGCTCAAAATTATAAGCGATATTGTCGAAATTTGAGAGAGCGGGAAATTATTTGCAAAATAAATCCAGAATTTGTTAATGAAGGCATTAAGGATGAAATAGGGAATTCAATCGAGAAAAATCTTGAAGAAGCAATTGAAAGGACTGTAAATCGATGACTTAATACAGGGATTTGAAAAAACGAAAGTTTGTGCTTTTTTTCAAATAGATTTAAATTTGAAAATCACGATTGTTTAAAAACTGGGAAAATTGGTCAAGATTTACATCTTAGAAAAGATATTAAAAATTTGATTCCAAAATTAAATGGAAATGGAAATATGAATATTGAGATTGGAGCGTGATGGCTTTCAGGGAAAGGTAAGAGTCAAAATAAGGAATGGGGGAGGGAACATGGAAAAAGCGACAATCGAGGAGCCACTGAAAAACTCATTGAATTTGCTGGAAGTGTTGGTCAATTGAAAGAACAAACCTTAAAACAAGCTGTTAAAGAACTTATTGAAGAATTTGAAAAAGGAATTATTAATCAAAAAGAAGGTTTTTGTGGAGTGTGAAATAAAGGAGTATCTTGTCCTGATGGAGGAGTAATTCTTTATAAAAAATAGAATAGAAGGTGATTATAGAAATAAAATGTTTCTTAACTTAAAAAAATAAAGTATTGGAAATTGATCTTTAATTTTCAGTTAAAACAGGAATTTATTTAAGCGAATATTTTGTGGGAAAAATAGCTCAAATTATTTAAATTAAGGTGAATTTAATGAAATATAAATATGCAATTTATTCTTTAATCCCTTTTTTAATTGGGGGAAATTCTTTATTTTTTTTGAACAATGAAAGTCTTAATTTTTTAATTTCTAGCTTTTCAATTTCTGTGGGGGGGGCAATAGCAATTCACTAAATTTTTTTGGAATCAATAAAAATGAATTAAAAATAGAAAATTATTCAATTCCAACTACTAAGTTGAAAGTTGATAAGGAAAGTTTCAAAGAAGAATCTTTAACAATAAATTCTACTCAAAATTTACAGTTAAATGAAGTTAATTTAAATGAAAAAGAAAAATCTGAAAAATTAAGGGGAACAGTTTCTCAGCTTGTTATAGAAATGGACAAAGAAACAGATACTATTCAAATTCAAAAAGAACAACAAGAAGAATTTTCTAAAGTTTCATCAGAATTGAAACAATATGAAAGTAGTTTTCAAAATGCTTCAAAAGTTTTAAAACCCTCTATAGATTATGAACGGTCTCGTTCAAGATCTAGAAGAGATGAACATTCGGCACAAACTTCAGAGGTAGGCCAATTAAGTAAACAAGAAAAGAAAAGTGTTAGTATTTACTATCAAAAATATATAAATTTAAAAAATAAAAAAGAAGAATTTACAGGAAGACTAGAAAAAATTAAAAAAGGGATAAGAGATTCTAAAAATGGTCCTAAAATACAAACAAAAAATGAGGATCAAAGAATTTTAAATGCTATTAAGAATATTGAATGGGATAGTAAAGATAATATAGAGTTTGAAAAATTTATTCAAAATAACCGTAAATATTGGGATTCCGGTAATCCTTATGGAAGTTTATTAACTTTGGAACAATGAAATAGTATAGTAGAAGTGTTTAAAGACACTGTTAAAAAAATTAGAGATATTGAGACAAATGGTACAAATAGATTTTGCTCTTTAGTGGCTATGATTTTTAGAATGTCTGAACATTGCTTTCAAAATAGGAATGAATTAAAACAACAAAAAGAAATACTTAAAAAATTGATTTCTTTGGCGATAGGTAATAAATTATTACAAGAAATGGAATTAATTAGTAAGGAAGATATTAAAAATTTTGAAAATTAATTAAAAATTAATATTTGAAGGGGTTGAACGTCCCTTCATTTTCTTTTAATTTATGTTTTTACTTATTATATATGAGATAAAAATAATTTTTAATTGGAAAGATTAAAAATATCCTATTTTAAAGTAATAATTGCGATAAAAGATATTTTTTAAAGAAAATTTAAAACAATTTTAGTAATAATGCGTTAGATTAAATGCGGTTTAAATATGTGTTTTATTCTTTCGTACCTTTTTCGATTGGCGGGAGTTCTTTATTTTTCATAAATAGCGAAAATCTTAATTCGTTAATTTCTAGGATTTCAATTTCTGGGGGGGGCGATTCTCCCTTATTTAATTTCAATAGTTCTAAAAATGAACTCAAGATGGATAGTCATTTAATTCCAAAAACTGAAATGAAATTGCAACAAGAAAATTTGAAAACATCATCTTTAAAAGAAATAGAAACACCAGAAAATTTAAAGATAAATCAGACTAATTTAAATGAAAATCAAAAAATAGGAAATTTAAAAGAAACAGTTGGTAATATCGTTATAGAAATAGATAGAGAAGCTGGAGTTAAAACGATTGAAAAAGAACAAGAAGAGAAATTATCCAAAGTTAGACAAGAATTACAAAAACATTCAAACAATTTTAAAGAAGTTGTATTAACTGCAAAGCCACCTACAAGCTCTGAGAGTGTTTCTTCTGCAGCTAGATCGAGAGGAAAAAGAGATTCAGATTCTCAAACTGATATGTCATCAAAAAAATTAACAAAAGAAGTGAGAAACAGTGTTGGTGTGTATTATCAAAAGCATGTAGAGCTAAAAGATAAAAAGCATGAACTACAAAAAAGATTAAAAAATATAGAAGAAAATGCAAAAGATATTGAAGTAAAACAAGAAAGAAATGATAAATATGTAGATACTAAAGTTTTTAAATCATTGGAGCAGATAGGTTGAGGTACTAAAAATGAAATAGATTTTGAAAAATTAATTCGTTCTAATTTTTGAGATGGTGGTATTAATCCTTATGGAAATTTATTAACTTTTGAACAATGAAATCAAATAGTAGAAAATTTTAAGAAACTTGAAAAAGAAATAAAAGAAATTGAAGCAAGCTCTTCAACTAAAGCTTGTTCTTTAGCAGCTTTTTTTATTAGATCTTCTCATCTTTGTTTTAGAAAGAGAGATGAATTAAGAGAACAACAAAAAGCATTAAAAAAATTATTACCTTTAGTAGTAAAAGAAAAATTATTAAGAGAAATGGGATTAATTAATGGTCCAAGTCTTTCAAGTTTAAAAGTTAATTAAATAAATGGTGGGGGATTTTTTATAAAAATCGTAATAATTTTTTGCGATAAGTTTTTAAAAAAGTTAAAAAGAAAAAAATAGATTAGATTAAATGAGGTTTAAATATGCAGTTTATTCTTTAGTTCCTTTTTCTTTTGGAGGAAGTTCTTTATTCTTTTTAAATAGTGAGAATCTTAATTCATTAATTTCTAAACTCTCAATTTCTGGGGGGGGCAATGCCCCTTCTTTTAATTTCTATAGTTATAGTAAAAATGAACTTACAATAAATAATACTTCAATTCCAACAACTCAGTTGGAATTGAATGAAAAAAATTTCCAAACAGAATCTTTAAGAGTTGATGTTTCTGAAAGTTCAGACTTAAATCTTCCTAATTTAAATGAAGAGGAAAAAACAGGAAGTTTGAAGACAAAAGTAAACAAAATTGTTACAGAAGTAAATAAAGAAATTGGAGTCAAGAAAGTTGAAAAAGAACAGGAAGAACAATTGTCGCAAGTTAAAAAAGAATTGCAAGGTCACTCAGGAAATTTGAACAAGATTTTATCCAGTGTTGTACTTTTATCCAATTCAGAAAGTTCTTCTGAAGTTAAAAGTAGAGCCAGAAGAGATTCAAACTCTCAATTTGTTGAATTTCCAAATTCTTTAGATAGAAATGTAAGAAATAGTCTTGGAACTTATTACAAAAAATTCTTAGATTTGAAAGAGAAAAAGAATAAATTTGAAAAAAGACTAAAAAATATAGAGGAAAAATCAGAAGATATTGTGGTTACTCAAAATAGTTCAAATAAATATATTGATGATAGAGTTCTTAAATCATTAGAGCAAATAGGATGAAACACTAATCAAGAAATAAAATTTGAACAATTAATTAATCGTGATTTTTGAGATGGAGGAGAAAATCCCTATTCAGCTTTATTAGATTATGAAAGTTGACAGAAAATAGTAGACGATTATAAAAAAGCTACAAAAGAAATAAAAACTTTAAGAGAAAATCCAGGAAATAGAACTTGCGCTGTGTTTGCTATTCTTTTCAATATGTCTGATCGTTGTTTTGGTAATTTAAAAGATTTAGAGAAACAAAAAGAATTATTAAAAAAAGTTGCTCCTTTTGCTGTAGCTAATAAATTATTTTTAGAAATGGGATTAGTGGATAATTCAAATATTGTAGTTAAAAGACTAGAAAAATAAGAAAAAAAGGGGGGTTATATAAGCTCCCCCTATATCTCATTCATTCTTTTTATAAAATCAATGTAATTTTGAATAATTTATTCTAATAAGATATTTTTGTTGATGCATTTTTTAAGAATAAATTAAATGAGATTTAAATATTCGATTTATTCTTCAATCCCTTTTTTAATTGGCGGGAATTCTTTATTCTTTTTAAATGCTGAAAATCTTAATTCTTTAATTTCTAATTTTTCAATCTTCGAAGGGGGGGGCAATATCCCTTCATTTAACTTAAGTAACTTCACTAAAAATGAAATTAAGTTAAATAACTCTTTAAACCCAACTACTAAGTTAGAAGTTGATCTGGAAAGTTTTAAAGAAAATCCTTTAAAAATCAGAGATTTTGAAGGCTTAAAAATAAGTAATACTGCTTTAAATGAGAGAGAAAGTTCGGAAAGTTTAAAAACAACAGTTAATAAGCTCGTTACAGAAATTGATAGAGAAGTTGGGATTAAAGTGGTTGAAAAAGAACAAGGAGAGCAGTTGTCTAAAGCAGAGCAAGAATTAGCAAAACATTCCAATAATCTTAAAGAGGTTTTATCAACTTTGAAACTTTCCTCAGATTTAAAAAGTAGATCAAGAGAAAGAAGAAACACAGATTCACAATCTGATATATCTTCAAAGAAATTAACAAAATATTTAAGAAATAGTTTGAGCGAGTATTATCGACAATATGTAGAGCTAAAAGATAAAAAGAGCCAGTTTGAAAAAAGATTAATAAATATAAAAGAAAAAGCTAAAGATATTAAGGTAAATCAAGAAAGAAAAGATAAATATTTAGAAAATAAAGTTCTCCAAGCATTGGAACAAATAGGTTGGAATAATAAAGATGAAATTGATTTTGCAAAATTCACTAATTCTCAATATTGAGATGGAGGGAATAATCCTTATGGAAGTTTATTGGATTATCCAGAATGAGTTGAGATAATAGATGCTTATAAAAATACTAGTAAAGAAATACAAGCGCGTAGAGCAGATCCTTGGAATAGAACATGCTCCTTATTCGCTATGCCCGTTTTTATGTCAGATTATTGTTATGGAAATTTAAAAACTTTAGAAAGTAGAAAAAAATTACTTGAAAAAGTTGTTCCTTTTGCGGTAGCTAATAAATTATTTAGAGATATGAAATTAATTGAAAGCAAAAAATTTATGTTGTAATTTATTAAAAGTCTATAGAAAAACGATTAATTAGCTTTAAAATAACAATCGAGATTTAGGTATTTTTAAATGAAAAAGATAAAAATTTATTTTTCTATATTTTCTCTTTTATCTATAAGTGGGGGTTTTTTTATATTTTTTAATAAATTACCAAATGTTTCTCAAAGTTTTTTACCTCAATTAAGTAATATTTCTTCATTTTCTAATTTATTTACTAATACAAATGAAAAACAGAAGGAAATTGCTCTTCAAAATCCTTCAGCAGAAAAAATTGATTTAAACAATTTAGAAACAGATTCTTTGAATAAAACAAATGTTTTATTAAATAAAGAAAAAGCTTTAGAAAAAATGTTTACTTCGGGGGGGGCATTTAATGAATCTTCAGAAATTCAAAGAACTAAAGAAAAGGTGGAATCTTTATATAAAGAAATAAAAAGAGAAGAAAAAGTATTAGAAATTCAGAATGATAAAGATAAACAATTTAAAACAGTTGTAGAAAAAAATAAAATTGCACAAGATTCAGAAAAATTTCAAAAATCTAAAACAACAATTCATGATTATTTATCCTCTGAATTTAAAACAGAAAAATCTAGGAGAAAGAAAAGAGTTGCTGAGCAAAAAGAAAATGTTTCCTTTTTAAATAAGGAAGAGCGAAAATCATTGCAAAATTATTTTCAGACTTATTTGGAATTGTCAGATGAAAGTAAAGAACTTTTAAAAAGGTTGGAAAATAACGCAAAAGATTTAACAAAAAGTATTTCTTTTAGTAATTCTATTAATATTCCAAAAAAAGATGAAATTTTAAAGTCTTTGAAAATGATTGAGTGAGACAAAGATCGAATTAAATTGAAAGGGCAACTAAATAAAGGAAATCCTCCTCTTTATGGATGGGAAAGTTGAGAAAAAAATCCTTATAGACACTTTTATTCTGAAGAGGAATATAAAAAGGTAATGGAAGAGCTAACAAGAAATGATAAGGATTTGGAAGAATATTTAAAAAGTAAAAGAGTTTCAGGGTTAATTGCTACTTGATTTGGTCCTGGAATGGTAAATTGAGTATACAGCGATAAAGATCAATATATGAAAAAAATTGTTGAATCAGGCTTAAAAATAGAAGCTCATATAGCTCAAAAACTACTTTCTTGAATGAATCAATTAAATTCTCAAAAATAAAAAAGTAGAAGTGAGAATTTTTCCCTTCTTTTTATTTTTTTTAGAGAATCTTTTTTAACAATAAAATTTATTAATGACCTGATGGTAAATTTAGGTTTTAGTAAAGATAGTTATTTGAAAATAGTTTAGGAAGTAAACCGGACAATTTTATGAGAGTTTGATTCTGGCTCAGGATTAATGCTGGTGGTATGCATAACACATGCAAGTCGAACGAAAAAGGTCTTCGGGCCTTTTTAGTGGCAAACGGGCGAGTAACACATATTTAACTTGCTCATCCGAGGAGAATAGCAGCCCGAAAGGGCTATTAATACGCCATAGTTTTAAATTAGTGAATTAATTTAAATTAAAGGAGGCTGCCGAAAGGTGGCCTCGCGGATGAATAGGAATATGTCCTATTAGGTCGTTGGAGAGGTAATGGCTCACCAAGCCGATGATGGGTAGCTGGACTGAGAGGTTGAACAGCCGCAATGGGATTGAGAAATGGCCCATATTCCTACGGGAAGCAGCAGTGAGGAATTTTTCACAATGGACGAAAGTCTGATGGAGCAATACCACGTGAACGATGAAGGTCTTCTGATTGTAAAGTTCTTTTATTTAGGAAAAAAAGCGCGGCAGGAAATGGCCGCGCCTTGATTGTACTAATTGAATAAGTGACAGCTAACTATGTGCCAGCAGCTGCGGTAAAACATAGGTCACGAGCATTATCCGGATTTATTGGGCGTAAAGGAAGCGTAGGCTGAAATGTGTATTCATTGTTAAAAATATTTGCTTAACAAGTGTTCGCGGTGAAGATTGCATTTCTAGAATTAGTTAGGGGGTACTGGAATTCAATGTGTAGTGGTGGAATACGTAGATATATTGAGGAACACCAGAGGCTAAGGCGAGTGCCTGGAACATAATTGACGCTGAGGCTTGAAAGCGTGGGTAGCAAATGGGATTAGATACCCCAGTAGTCCACGCCGTAAACGATGGGTATTAGTCATTTGGATTTAAGACTGAGTGATGTAGCTAACGCGTTAAATACCCCGCCTGGGTAGTATATATGCAAATATGAAACTCAAAGAAATTGACGGGGACCTGAACAAGTGGTGGAGCATGTTGCTTAATTCGTTAATACACGCAAAACCTTACCGAGGCTTGCAATCCTCCGCAACGCTATATAAATATAGTTGAGGTTATCGGAGTGACAGGTGGTGCATGGCTGTCGTCAGCTCGTGTCTTGAGATGTTTGGTTAAGTCCCGTAACGAGCGCAACCCTTCTTATTAGTTGCTTAGTTCTAATAAGACTGAATCGTAAGATCTAGGAAGGATGGGGCCAAGTCAAGTCATCATGCCCCTTATGCCTCGGGCTGCAAACGTGCTACAATGGTAGATACAATGTGTGACAATCTAGCGATAGTGAGTCAATCACCTAAAGTCTATCTCAGTCCGGATAAAAGGCTGCAATTCGCCTATTTGAAGATGGAATCACTAGTAATCCTGTGTCAGCTATATCAGGGTGAATACGTTCCCAGGTCTTGTACACACCGCCCGTCAAACTACGAAAGAAAGTACTAATTAAAACCGTATTTAATTACGTCTAGATTGGTAATTTTGATTGGAGTTAAGTCGTAACAAGGTACCCGTACGAGAACGTGCGGGTGGATAACTTTAATTTTTTAGAAGAGGTTTTACAGACTGGTTTATTTTTTATTTTCAAATCTATCTAATTTATTAGCTTTAAACAGTAAAAAATTTTTAAATGATTGTTTGTTTCTTACAAAATTCTTATATTAGTAGGAAATATATAGGAAATTTTTAATTATTTAAATAATCTAATTAAATTTTTGGTATATAATTATTCTTGGTTTTTTGTATATATTCTCTTAATAAATAATTAAGTAATAGTTATGCCAGTTACTTTTTCAAATCTTTTAAAAATCTTTTTAGCTTCTGTTGGTGGTGTAAGCGGAACTGGTTATGCTGGATATGAAGCTTATAAGTTTTTAAGTAATAAAAAGTTACAAAATGAATTGGAGAGTTTATCTGAAAAGTCTGAATCTGAAAGTTCTTTAAAAATTAAATCTTCAAATGATATGGATTCTTTTCAAAATTCTGAAACTCAAGATTTTTCAAAGCCTTCTTCAATTAATTATTCTTCGGGACAAGAAAAAAATGAAGCTGAAGTATCTTCACTTTCTAAATCTGCAGAAGTTAAAGAAAATAAAGAAAGTGAAGATATTAAATCTTCTAAAGGGCCCGAAATCCAAATTGTTTCACAATCTAATCAATTAGAAGTATCTGAACCAAAATTACCTCAAATTATTGTTGAAAACGAAGTGGGGGGGGATTGAGAGGGAGCTAGTGCTTTGAAAAACAAGGTTTATGATGAAAGAGCTAAAAATCCTATTAAGAATAGACAACAAATGTCTGATGCTGAAAAGTATGTTCTTCAATATGGTAAAGAATCAGGATATTGAGATTATCGAAGTAATTTAGTTAAAACAGGAAATATTGAACAAATAGAAAGTAAAGAACAACTTAAAAAAGATGCGGAGATTTATAAGATGCTTAAAGATCATACTGTTAAATTAGCTTCTCCTTGTTCAGCTGGAACTGGATGATTATTAGATTTTGAACTTCCAAAAGAAAAAGATAAATATCCTACAAAATGGTTTATAGCTACAAATTTACATGTAATTAGTGAAATTAAGTTTAAGAAGAGCGAGTATGATGTTTTATTGCCAGTTACTGAACAATCACTAGATGCATATGTAAAAAGCAATAGTGATAGAGGATATGTTGGTTGTGCTAATTTCTTGAAAGGAGATACTCCGAGTTTAGATATTTTGACTGAAGAAGATGTTACTTCAAGTTTCACTAATTTGGAATCTGTAGAGTCTAAGAAATTTAAATCTAGAGAAACTGATTACTATACAAATAGCCCTATATTTATAGAAATGGCAGGAGGAACTTCTAAAGCGAGAGCTCCAAAGATTTTCGAAGTTAGAATTGCAAATCCTAAATTAATATATACAGCAATTAATTTTGCAGGAAAAAAGAAAGATCATCAAAACCCAAATAAGACAATGGATTATTACAAAGATTTTGGAGTTGTTGAGGTTGATTTTGGTAATGAAGATATAGCAAGAAAAATGACTAATAGAACATTTGATAAATACTACAAACATAAAGTATTTGATGGAGTGGAAAAAATTAATGAAAAATCAGTTAATATGTTTGCTACCGAATTAATGAGTAAATATACAGCTGATGAATTGAATGAAAATCAAGATCATTTCTTAGTGGGAGGATATCCACAAGGGGGAAATACAGGAAATCAAATATCTTTTTCTTTGAATCAAAAATATAGATATAAAGATACATTTAATTCTCAAAAGAATTATTATGAAAGTAAAATAATTCCTACTCGAAGTAAGTTAACTCACTTTAAGGAATATGAAAATTTAAGAAGTTTCTCAGGGTATAACTTAACCAATAAGGATGGTGATGTCATTAGAGGACATATTGGTTCAGATAGAAGTCCTTTTCATAAACAAATAGCTATTTCTTGAAATGGCAAACCTTTAATTAATTGAGGTTATAACTATCTGCTAGATAACACCTTTTTGGGCGGAGGAGCTTCAGGAAGTATGGTATTAGATAAGGAAGGAGGTTTATTAGGTCTTTATACCAGATATGCTGGTTCAACATTCAATTATGGTGTTATTGAGCCAGTTAGAGGAAGTCAAGTTAAGGATGAAAAAGGTAGGGTAATTATCCCACAATTCGACTTAATTGCTGGCAAAGGAGGAGATATTTCTTCTTATAGAACACAATTAGAAAAATATGGAAATAATATACAAACTTATTTGAGTCACACATCAAAGTGAAAAGCTAGTTAAAAGATTTTGTAATTAATCGGGCAATGTGCCCGATTGGTTAGTAATTATTTAATAATTTTTTTGAAATAAAAATTTAGGCATTTTTTAATCCTCTTTTCAGAGGATTAATTTAAAAACTAAATTATTTTAGATCTACTTTTATATCTTTAAATATCGCTTGCGGCATTTCTGAAATATCTTTTTTAACTTGTTCAATTAATTTTTGATTCGATTCTTCTAGTTGTTTTCCTGCGCTTTCCAATTGCTCTGCATTAGTTTTGTAGAACTGTTCAAAATTATTTTGAATACTTTTGGCTTTTTCTTGAGCTTGTTGTAAAACTTCTTTTAATTTTGAACTTAAACTTTTTTCTAATTCTTCTTTTTTGCTTGTAATTTCTTTTTGATTTTTTTCAATTTTTAAGTTAACTTGATCATTAGATTCTTCCAAATCTCTTCTTTTTCTATTATTTTTTTCTCTTTGTTCATCATTCTTATCTTTTTTTCCTTTTAAATCCTTAAATTCTTGTTCACTTTTATCTTTCTCTTTTTTTAATCTATTATTCTCTTCTTGAATTTGTGATATTTCATTTTTAGATCTTTTTTCTAAAGATTGTGATAATTTAAGTTCAGGAGAAGTATTATTTTTGCCCCCCCCAGAAGGTAAAAAGATAAGTGTATTGGCTCCTCCTGTTAAAGAAATAATTGTGGCTAATAAATATTTAGAAAAAACCAAAAACTATTTTTGAGATTTTTTCATTTTTAGAATCCTTCTAATTTTATTTATGAAATGAACACAAAAATATTTAACTTTTTTATACTGTAATTCCTTTAAATATTCCTTGAGGAAGTTCTTTAATTTTTTCTGAAACTTCTTTTATTAATTTTTTATTACTTTCTTCAATATTTTTTAAAGTTTCTTCAAGTGTTTTAATATTTTCTTCATACAATTGCTTGAAATTTTCTTGAATTTTTTGTCCTTGTTCTTGTGCTTGTTTATTTATTTTGCCTATATTTTCTTTTAATTGATTTTCCAAATTAGTTTTTTTATTCTCCAATTCTTGATTATTTTGCTTTATCTTAGAAACATTCTCTTGACTTTTATTTTCTAAATCTCTTCTTTTTCGTTCATTCTTTTTTCTTTCATCATTATTTTTATTATTTTTTTCATTTAACTCTTTTAATTGAGAATAGCTTTGTTGTTTTTCAAAACTAATTCTGTCATTTTCACTTTTTATTTGAACAGTTTTTTCATATGAGTTATGTTTTAAAGATTCAAACTTATTAAAAATAGTTTCATTTACTTTTTCTTTTTGTCCCCCCCCAGAGGGCAGGAAAATAAGTGTATTAGCTCCGCCAGTTAGAGAAACAATTGTCGCCAATAAATATTTAGAAAATATCAAAAATTAACTAAATAAAATTATCATTTTTTATAGAATTTTAGATATTTTTTCAAAATTAATGAAAAAACCTTTTATTATATAAATTAATAAAAATAAATAAACTTATTACTCCTAACATTAAATTTTTTGAAATATTTATAAATTTTATTTCTTTTGTAAATTTTGACAAAATTTCTTTAAAAAACAAATTATTTGACTTTATTAGAATTTTTTCTTCAAAATTCCATCGGGGGGGAGATTATTATTAAAATCTCTAATTTTTTAAAGTTTGACGAAGAAACTTATTTCTTCTTTATTTGGAGTTAGTGGAATATTTGGCACTTCCCTAAAACTTCATGCATTTGGAAATAAAGAAGAAAAACAAAATAAAAAAATATCGCCTAAAACAAGTATTAATTTTTTGTCATCTCAAACAGCTGGAAAAAATGAATTAAAGTCTTTTAACTATAAATGAGAGAATAGAAGTTTAGATGGAAGTCACTTTGGAGCTTGAAAATATCAAAGTGAAGGCGCTACAGAAGATATTTATTTAATTAAAAAGGATAATTCTGTTTTAAAAGTTAGCGCCTCTAATTATGGGCAAAAAAACAGAGTATTAAATGATGGCATTTGAATTGATAGAAATAACCCTTGATTTGGATATAGAAGTATTTCTAAACAATTTAAGAGAGGAGAAGAAAAAATAAAAAATTATTCAGAAGCTATTAAAGAATATAAACAAGCTCTCCAATCATTTAGTAAAGAAGAGTTAAGGCAATTAGGTTTGTGATGAGCTGATTTAAGGGAAGATCAACAGTGCGATATAGTGGATGTATTTGTTGATTGTAGTAAACTTAGATGATCTTTAGGCGGAAATAAGCTTACTTGAATTACAGATGGATTAAAAATAAGGCCTGAAAAATTAGTTGATTTAGGAAGAGACTCAAGTGAGGGTTTTCCTAAATTAAGCAAAATAATTGGCTCCAGAGGACTAATTGATTTACCTAAAAAAGCTAAAGATGTAGGTAATTTAATTGGTGGAGCGATAGATAATTGAATAGATGAATTTATCAAAAACAATGGATCAGTCTCATTGGAAAAAGATGGGATTAATCCTATTTGACTTTTCAATAAATTAATATTTGGAAATCCAACAAACTTCAAAGAATGTGAAAAGGTGGGAGAGGGAGATAAATTTTTTCCAGAGTGTAGAAAGCAATTGTATAGTGTTATAGATAGAGAATCTTTTAATGATGGGGAAGTAAATGTACTTCCAAAGCTTAAAGAAGTAGTAAAGGCTGGAACTATTTATAATAGCAGTGATATTAGAGTATCTGTCGGAAGTAAAGAAAATCAAAAATTAGATGAAGATACAAAAGATTGAAAACATGAAGAAAAAGAAGAAAACAGAGAAAAGAAACAAAAAATTATTACTGCATGAAAAGATAAAGGAATTCATGAAGGAATAATAGATGTGAGTTGCAAAAAATTTGAACCAACTAGTTCTTTGTGATCCTTTATTACTTTAGATTGAGCAACTATTGGAAAACAAAAAGGATGTGAATTTATTTGAAAATTAATATTTTCCGGAGAAGTAGATGATAAGAGATTATGTCTTTTTGAGATACCTGCTGCAAAACATTATTTGAGGGAATATCAAATTACTTTTTTTAGCTATTCAAATTGATATAAAAATAATAAATTCTGAGCAAGATGCTCAGAATATGGACTTTAAATATTTATATTTATTAACTCTCAATTAAAAGAGTTATTAAAAAATAAATTAAAAAGTAAAAAAATTCAAAGCATTTAAACTCGCATGATTTAATTTTTGATAATGATTAACTTCAGAAAAACAAAAAACATAAATTTTTTTATCTTTGAAATAATTATTAATAAATATTGAATTTAGCTTTTTTTAATATAAATATTTAAGAAAACTTTTTAATTTGAAGTTTTTGACTAGTTTAATGGATAAATTTATTTTCTATTTCGCTATTGGGGGGGGCACTCCCTTTAAAAGTAAATGAAGAAATTATTGATTTCTATTTTCGGGACTTCTGGAGTTTTTGTGACATCTATTAGTTCACATACTTTTAATTATTGAAATCAAGGAGAAAAATTATCTAATTTTGCTAAAGAAAAAATTAATAGATTTTCTTCAATTAATGAAATAAATAAAAATAAATTAATAAGAAAAGTGGAAAAAACAATTCAACCAAGCAGTTTATTTAAAAATTATTTTTTGAGTTGGAGACTTCAAAGTGAAGGCTCCTCAGAAGATTTATATTTAGTTACTAAAGATAATTTAGTTGTAAAAGTTCCAGCAAGTAAATATGGTCAAAAAAGGAGGCGAATGTCTGATGGTCATTTAATCGATAAATATGACTCTTGATTTGGTTATAGGAGTTTTAAAAAAATGAAACGAAATCAATCTTCAGAATTAATGAGTAATATGGAGAAAGTTAAGAGATTTTTTGACCTTTTTAAAGTTTCTGATGAAAATGAAATGAAACAACTAGGTGAATGATGAGAAGAAAAGTTAAGTGATGAACAAAAATGCGAAATTTTAGATATTTTTGTTGAATGCGATTTCATCAAAAAGCACTTGTCAAATAATGATAAAAATGCAAAAACAATAAAAGAAGTATTAAGAATTTATCCCGAGAGAATAGTATCTTTAGCTAGACGAGAAGAATTTAAAGCACCTAAATTGAGTGATTTTATAGGTATAAGAAAGATAATTCATTTACCCAAGATAGGAGAATTTGGGCATTTAATTGGAGGCACAGTAGATGAATGGATGGTGGATTATCTTAATGATGAATATATAAATAAAGAAAATAAGGGAGAGGTTAACGGGTTTTCTTTGCTGGAGAGATTATTTAAAGGTGAACACACTTTTAAAAATTGTTTTTCCGAAGAGAATAGCAATTTTTATCCTGAATGTAAAAAAGAGATATTGATTCATTATTTAGGAGAAAAAACTAAATTTGGTGAAGAATTTGTAACTCCTAAGGTTGTAGGAGTTGTTAAAGGAGGAACTATAGAGGGGACTAATTCAATTAGAGTTTCGACAGGAACGCAGATCAATAGAACTTCACCAGTACAAAAGTGAATACGTGAAACTACAGAAGAAAGTCCTGAACAAGCTAAAGAATTTATTTCAGCCTTTAAATCTACTGGAAGAAAAGAAGGAATAATAGATGTTAGATGTAAAAGGTTTGAAAAAGCTTTATTATGGATAATGGATGATCCTAGAATACATGGTTGTAAATTAGCTTGAGAATTAATAATTCCTGGAGATGTTATTGAAAAAAGATGATGTTTATTTGAAATACCCAATGGAAAAGGTTATTTAAGAGAATATGAAATATCAATTTTTAAGTTTTCTTATTTATGAAATAATAATAAGTTTTGAGCTAAATGTTCTAATTTCGGTCTTTAAGTGAAGTTTGTGAATAATTCAATTAAAAAACGAATAAACATGATTTATTTCCAATTGCGGGGGGGGGCAAGAAAAGTTTTCTGAAAACTTTTATTTATAGAGTTTGAAGGGGAAATTGATTTCCTCTTTTCTAGGGTTAGGAGGAATATTTGGATTTTCAATTAAATCGCATTTAACTAATTGAAATATAGAAAATTTAGGTCAAATATTAAAAAAACCATTAATTTCTTCATTAGATAAAAAATTTGCTATGCAACAAATATCTCAAGATAGGTTGAAAGAACAAAAAAATTATGATTCAAATTCAAGCAGTTTAAATAAAAATCTTTTTCAAAGCTGAAAATATCAAAGTGAAGGGGGATACAAAGATGTTTATTTAGTAGATTATGAAAATAGAATTAAAAAAATTTCTCCAGAGAATCATGGACATAAAAGGAGAAGAATGAATGATGGCATTTTAATTGACCGCCTTAATAAATGATTTGGTTATAGAAGTTTAACTCACCAAATATTTTCTGGAATGGAAAAACACAATAAAGAGGAGTTGTCTAATTTAGATAAAGTTAATACATTGAAGTTAATTATTAAAAAAATCAGTCAAGAAGAAATGAGACTTCTTGGAGAGTGATGAGATAAATTACAAGAAAATCAAAAATGTGAAATATTAGATATTTTTATAGATTGCGAAAATACAAAAAAGTTTATTGGTAATAAATCTACCACTCCATTAAGTGATAGCCTAAAAATTAAGCCAGAAGAATTAGTGAAAACCTTTAGAAAAGATGGAAAAAACTTTCCTTTATTTAGAGAAATAATAGGGAGTGGAAAATTCATTGATTTTCCTTTTAAAAGAGAAATTGGTTTGTTAGGCGGGGGCCCAATAAATGAGTGAATTGAGGAATTTGTTACTGATAAATATATTGAAAATGAAAAACGAGGAGGAGTCAATTTAATTTCTACTGCAATTAAGTTATTGACCGGAACGGAATCTTTTAAAAAATGTAGTGATGTAGCAAGCGAAGATAAGAAATTTTTTCCAGAATGCGGCGGCAAATTAAATCCTTCAACAAGTTATGAAACAATTGATTTAAGAGAACAATTGATTATTCCTGAATTAAAAAATGTTGTCAAAGGAGGGATGAAATCAGAGGAAAATGCTATAAGAGTATCTACAAGATCAATAGAGAATCAAAAATCTTCAATTAAACAATGAGTAAATGAAGCAGAAGAAAAAAATTCTGAAAAATCCAAAAATTATATAGATGTTTGAAAAAAGAAAGGAATTAAAGATGGAATAATAGATATTAAATGTAGTCAATGAGGCTGATATTGGTGGGAGAAGTTGCTAAACGGATTGGGAGGAAAGCAACAAGGTTGTGAATTTGCTTGAAGTCTAATATTCCCACAAGATGTGGATGACAAGAGATGATGTTTATATGAAATTCCCAATGCTAAATCTTATGTAAGGGAATATCATATTAAATTCCTTTCTTTTTCAAATTGATTCAATAGTAATAAATTCTGAGGAAGTTGCCTTTCATATGAACTTTAAATAGAATTGCTTAATTTAATAAGCAAGAAAATATTATTTTCTACTGTGGGTTCTGGAAGTATCCTAGGAATATCTTTGGGTAATTATTTTGAACTTTTCCCTTTAAATCTTTTCAATGAAGAAATTAAAAGAATTGATTATGCCGGGGGGGGCGCAAACCTTAAAAGTTTTGCTTTACCTCAAAAAGCATCTATTAGTCGAATAAAATATCCCAAAAATAATTGGACTAGTTTAAGTCCATATTATTTTGGTGTTTGATCTTTTCAAAGTGAGGGCTCTACAAAACCAATTTATATGGTTGATAAAGATGGCTGGGCAAAAGAAATTGAAGCAAAAGTTTATGGACAAAAAAGAAGAAATTTAAATGATGGAATTTTTATAGATCGGAATAATACTTGATTTGGTTTTAGAAGCATTCCTTTTAGTAAACATACAAGAGATTTATTAAATGAAAAAAATAAAAAATTGTTAGAAAGTTGAGCAGATCTTTCGGAAAAATTTTTATTTTTAGATTATTCTGAATTAAATAAATTAAGTCAATGATTTCAAAATTTACCGGAAAGAGATAAGTGTGAAATGGCAGAAATTCTTCTGGAAGACTGTGCTAAATTCAAATCAATTATTGGATATTCTAGTTGAAGTTCAATTGGGAGTAATTTGAAAATTAATTTTGAAAAATTAAATGAAATAGCACATAAAGAATGAAAGGACAAGTTGCCTAAATTTTCTGATATTATAGGTAGAAAAGGAATCATATATATTGGAAAATTGAGTGGTTATGAAAATAAATTTGGGAAAATTTTAGATATTTGATTAGAAGAAGAAATAAAAAAGGAGCTTAATAAAGCTCCTGACAAAGAAAAATCAAAGAAAAATGGAGTAAATTTAGCCAGAAAAATATTAACTAATAATTTATTTGGAGAAGGATGCGAAAAATATAAAGAATCATCCGGCGACAAATTAGTTTATGGGGAATGTTTTACTAAGAGTCCGATGAATTTTGATATTATTTCAAATATTTCAGGAGAAAAATATTTTTTCCCTAGAGTGATTGATGTAGTTAAAGCTGGAAAGTGATGAGATAAACCTGTCTACGCTCCTTCCAGCTTTATTCCAGTTAATGATTCTGAACAAAAAAGGGAGAGAGAGCCGAACCAATGAAAATATTTTCCAGAAGGAATTAATTGGCATGCCCAAGAAGGTTTTAAAAATAATGCTGGATATAGAGGGGTAATAAATATTGGTTGCGATCATGTTCAAGCAACTGACAAAAGTTGGAGTTTTGCTCAATTATTTACTAGCACTCCATTAGAAAGACATGGTTGTTGGGAGTTTTACAATATCTTTTTTGGCGATGCAAAAAGTCAAGATATTAGTGATAAGAGATGATGTCTTTTTGAAATACCTGAAGCAAAATCCTTTGTTAAAGAAACTAATATATTAGGACCTTTTTATTTTTCTAATTGGAATAAAGGAAATAGATTTTGAACTAGGTGTGATCTTTATGGTATATAATTTTTCCTAAATAAATATATTTTCATTGCTCTCCGCCTCCTTTACGCTGAAAAAAAGAGAAAAATTATTTTGTTAAATGACTAAAAAATTATTTACTACTTTTACTGGAATTGGAAGTATTTTTGGGCTATCAATAGGTAATCACTTAAATCTTTTTTCTATTAATGAACTAAACAAAGATAACAACCTCTTTGTCGGGGGGGAGCCAAAGTAATAATAGATTTGTTTTTAATAATCAAAAAGCGAGCATTCAAAATAAAAAGAAAGATTCTAAAAAAGAACAAGAATATAGCTTAGATAATTTTTGATTTAATGAATGACAATTTCAAAGTGAAGGGGCCAGTCAGCCTATTCATTTAATTACTAAAGATGGTTTAATTAAAGAAATTTCTTCTAAAATTCACAGTCAAAAAGTAAGAAATTTATGAGATGGTATACAAATTGATAACAAAAATAAATGATTTGGCAACAGAACTATACCTTATTCTTCTGACAAATCTATTTATCCTTTTAAAAAAATAGAAAAAAATAGTTTTTTAAATATACAAGAAAAAATAAAAAATGTTATTTTGTCATTAAATTATTTTCAGTTATTGAATCTAAGTAAATGATTTCAAGATTTACCTGAAAAAGAAAAATGTGAAATATTAGATATTTTTATAGATTGTCAGGAATTAAAACAACAAATAATAGGCAGTGGTTCTAAAAAGTTAATTAAAGATCATTTAAAAATTAATTTTGAAAAATTTAATAAATTAGCTTTGCAAAATTGAGAAGAAAATTTTCCTAAATTTTCTGAAGTGATAGGCTCTTCAGGAGTTTTATATATTAGTAAATTGAAAGGATTTGAACAACAAGTTGGAAGTATTATTGATAAATGAATTGAAGAAGAAATGCAAAGATTGAAAGAAGGCAGAAAAACAAAACCTCCAAAAATGAATGGAATTTATTTTCTTGAAAAATGATTATTAAGGGAAAAATTTGGAGATGGTTGTGCCAAATATAGAAGAGAAAGTAAAGATGAACAAATGGTTTTTGGTGAGTGTTTGATGGAAAATATGGATAATTTTGTAGAACAATCTACTAAGGAATGGGAAAAATATTTAATACCAAAGGTTGTAGATGTAGTTAAAGCTGGAACTGTAATAAAAAATATGCCAGTATTTGCTCCTTCTAAAAATTATTCAAAAATTAATTTAAAAAAAGAAAAATTATTTCCAAACGAATCTATTAACTGATCAATTTTTTCTTCTGAACTTCAGAAAAAAGTTCACAAATCATTTAAAAATAATGGTTATTGAAAAGGAGTTTTAGATACTAGTTGTAGCAATATAACTAGTGAAGGATTGATTTCTTTGTTTGTAGGTCTTATTGCTGGCGATCCTATAGAAAAAAGTGGATGTTATGAATTTTTTAATAATTTGATTTTTAAGGCCGGAGAAGAAAATAAAAGATTATGTCTTTTTGAAATTCCATCAATTAATTCTTATATACAAGAAAGTCAATTATTAGGTATTTTTAATATGTCCAGTTGAAAAAAGGGAAATAAATTTTGGGGTAAATGTGCTGATTTTGGACTTTAAAATGCCAAAAATATTAGTTTAGTGGTGATGGTAATTAATATCTTTTTGACTATCGGAGAAGGCAATTATTTATCTACCAAAATATTCTTTTTTAAGCCATTACGAAGAAGCTGTTATTTTCTTCCTTATTTTTAAGTGGCATTTTTTGGAACTTCTATAAATTCAAATTTAAATAATTGAGGCAATAAGCGAGAAGTATTAATTAAAAAGAAAAAATGAATTTAATGCCTTTAAAAATAATTTAGGCTATAAAAATATTCAAGTTGTTGAAAAAGAAAAAAGAGAGAATTCTAGTTTAAATAAATATTATTTTGGGAATTGAAATTCTCAAAGTGAAGGCGCGTTGTTGAGCCTATTTTTTAATTACCTGCTAAAAATGAAATTAAAAAAATATTTCCCAGATTATTTGGGAAAAAAAGAAGAAGAATGAATGATGGAATTTTAATTGATCAATTTAATAAATGATTTGGTTATAGAAAAATACCTTTTTCTGAAAAAATTTCAGCTGAAGTTAAAGAACAATTTATGACAAATGGTGGCTGAAAGGGAGTTGTGGATATTAATTGCACTAATGTAAAAAGCACTAGCACTTTAACTTGAATAATGTCTTGAGTTACTCAACAAATGCCTGAACAAATTGGTTGCTGAGAGTTTTATCACCTCATATTTAGAAATGATAGAAGTGAAAATGTAAAAGAACGAAGATGATGTCTTTTTGAGATTCCTAAAACAAAGTCTTTTATTAAAGAAACAATGATTTTAGAGCCTTTTGTTGTTGCAAGCTGAAAACAAGGTAATAAATTTTGGTCTAAATGTGAAGTTTTTGGGATTTAAAAAATAGTGTATTAGATTTTTATTTTGAAATTCATAAATTTTGAAAAATAAGTATGAATATTAGAAGAAAATTAAATTGGAATTAATTTTTCTTAAAAAATCAAAAAAATTAAATTAATGAATTTAAAAAATAAATTATTTATTTTTTCTTTTTTATTTGTAGGAGTTAATTTGTCTATAATTCCATTTTTATTTTCGAATATTAAACAAAATTTAAGCTCTTTTAAATTCTTGGGGGGGGCATTCATAAATCCAGCTTTTGATAAACAAATTAATGAAGTTTTAAATATTGGTTCAAATAAAGTTGAACAATTAAAAGATAAAAGTTTAAATAATCTTGCAATAATTCCCCTCGGGAAGTTAGAAAAACAAAATTTAGTTTTTCCGTCAGTTGAAACGGGAGAAAAAGTTCTTGAATCTGTTCAAAAAATTTCTCAAGAAATTGAAAAAGAAAAACTAGTTAAATCCATTGAACAAGATTATGAAAACACATTGAAAAAAGCAAAATCAGGTTTAGAAAATTCTTCCTCTAAATTGCAAAAAGCCGAAGAATCTTTTAAGAATTTTATGCAAAAGGAAATTGTTTCGAGTTCAGGCAAAAGAACAAAAAGATCGACTGATAAAAATGAAAAGAAATTTTCTCTTAGTACCGCAGAAAGAGAGGTTTTAAAAAACTATTATGAACAATTTTTCAAATTAAAGGAAAAACAAGAAGAATTAAATGGCAAATTGAAAGAAGCAGAAGCTCCAAATAAAGGTACAAAAAGCAAAATGATTACTTCAAATAATTTTCAAAATTATAAAAAAGTATTGAAGGCTTTAAGTGATATAGGATGGGAAAAAGAACTTAATTGAAATAATTTATTTACACAATGAAAAAATAAACCTTGAAGTCATGACAATCCATTCTATTTTTTATTGGATCAAGACATTTGAAAACTTTGAATAAATTCGGCTAAATCAAGAAAGGAAGCCATTGATGAATATCTTTCAGTGTGATACAGGAGATTATGTGGCGTAATGTTAATAGGAGTGAGTACATGTTATCCTGAATTGGAAGCATTAAAGAAAATGGAAGAAATAGCTAAATCTAATGTAGAAATAAATATTGTGGAAAAACTATTAAGGGAGATGGGCAGAATAAATTCTTAAATAAATTTAGAAATTTTTTAGACGGGGAAATTCTTCCCTGCCTAAAAATTATTTAAGTTAAACGAAAAATTAATAGATTAATAGTTTGAATGATTTAATAAATTATTTTTTGTAATGATCAATGGAGAGGGGATCAATCCCCCCCTCTCTTTTAAAAAACTAAAAATTAATTTTTATGTACTTTTTGAATTTAAATCCTTAGGAAAAATCATTTTTGGCATATTTTCTACCTTTTCTTTAACTTCTTTCAGAAGTTGTTCATTAGATTTTTTAAGACTTTCTAATGTTGATTCTATTTCGTTTGCTTGTTTTTTATAAAATTCTTCAAATTGTTGTTTAGTTTTTTCGTAATTTTGTTTTACTGTTTGAAAAATTTGTTGCTTTTTTTCGTCTAATTGTTTGCTCATTTTTTCGCTCTTTTCTCTTAAATCTTTATTTTTTTGCTCAAAACTCTCATTTGTTTTTTGATTAAGTGTTTCTAATTCAACTCTTTTTTCTTCTGATTCTTTTCTTTTTTGCTGATTTTCTTTATTTTTACCATCTAATTCTTTAAATTCTTTAATACTTTTTTCCTTCTCAGAATTTATCCTACCTCTTTCTTGTTCTAATAATCTTTGATTTTTTTCAGAAAGAGATTGAAAATTGTTTGAAAGATTACTTAAATTTGAAGACTTTTCGCCCCCCCCAGTAGATAAAAATATAAGTGTATTAGCCCCTCCAGTTAAGGATACTATTGTAGTTAATAAATATTTAGAAAATATCAAAATAAGTTAGTTTATTTTGTTATGTTGATTCCTTCAAATATTTTTTGAGGTAATTTTTCAACTTCTTCTCTGACTTTTTTAATTAATGCTTCATTAGATTGTTCAAGTTTTTTAAGTGATTCGCTTAATTGTCGTGAATTACTTTCATAAAAAGCTTTAAATTTTTCTTGAATTTGATTAGCTTGTTGTTTTGTTTTTTCAAAAATTTCTTTAATTTTTGAATTTATTTTACTCTCCAATTCTTCTTTTGTGCTTTTGATTTTCTTATTTTGCTCTTCAATTTTTAAATTAACTTGTTCATTAGCATTTTCTAGATCCCTTCTTTTTCTATTATTTTCTCCTCTTTTTTCATCATTTGTTTCTTTCTTTTTCTTTAGAGTTTTGAACTCTTTTTCACTTTCCTCTTTCTCTTGCTTAATTCTTTCATTTTCTTTTGTAATTTGTGATATTTTTAAATCAGAATTTTCTTTTAATGAATTGGATATTTTCAATTCATTTGAATTATTACTTAAGTTTTGCCCCCCCCGAGGGAAAAAGATAAGTGTATTGGCGCTGCCAGTCAAAGAGATAATTGTTGTCAATAAATATTTAGAGAATACCAAAAACTAGTTAATTAAAAAAGGATTTTATGTTTGCACATTTTTTATATCGATATTATCAAATATCCTTTGCGGCATTCTATTAACTTCTTCTTTAACTTTTTTAATTAGTTCCGCATTAGATTGTTCAAGATTTTGAAGTGTTTTTTGTAATTCCTGAGAATTACTTTCATAAAAACTTTTAAATTTTTGTTGAACTTGTTCAACTTGTGTCTTTGCTTGCTTAAAAATTTCTTCCAATTTCTCTTTTAAATTATTTTCCAATTCTTGTTTTTTGCTCTTGATTTGTTCACTATTATTTTCAATTTTTAAATTAACTTCTCCATTTTTCTCTTCTAAACTTCTTCTTTTTCTATTATTTTCCGCTCTTTTTTCATCATTTTCCTCTTTTTTCCCTTTTAACTCCCCAAATTCTTCCTCACTTTTTTTCTTTTCTCCCCTTAATCTATTATTTTCTTTTTGAATTTGTGAATCTTTATTTTCGGAATTTTCCTTTAAAGTTTGTGATATATTACTTAAGCTTTTTGCAACTCCCCCCCCAGTGGGCAAAAAAATTAGTGTATTCGCGCCTCCAGTTAAGGATATGATTGTAGTTAATAAATATTTAGAAAAAACCAAATTATTTAAATATTTATGATATTTTTAATTTAGTAATTTAAATTTTTAAAGTATACTATTTTATTTAATTTATTTAAATTAATAGGATATGGAAATTTACAGTTTTATTTTTTAGTTAATGATTCTTTTTTCAAAATTGATTTCTTGAATATTAGGCTTAATAGCTGCAGGTTCTGTTGGCTCTTCTATTATTCCTTTTAAAGATATTAAAGAATCTTTATTTTTTTTAAATAAATTCGCAGAAGAGAATAAAGATAATCTCAAGAACTTGAGCTTTAGAGAAGATTTTTCTTCTATAGAAGAATTAAAGGAAAAAATTAAAACTATAAAAGATTATTTAGATGATAAAAATAATTCTTTAGATAAATTAAATAATCCAAAAGCTAAAGAATTTGTTCGAAATTTGAAAACTTGAATTAATAAAAAGGATGAAACTAAAAAAGAATATATTGATAAATCAAGAAAAATTGATAATTTAGCTAAAAAATTAGAAGAACAGTTTAATAATTCTTCTGAAAAGTTACAACAAGAACATTTTCAAAATTTATTAAGTAAATATAGTTCTTTTAAAGGTATTTCTAAATTATCTCCACTTCTGTCTCCTTTAATTAATTCAATAAATGAGATAGATCATGAACTTAGAGAATTTAATTCTTTTGAAGATTTAAATTTTTCTACACATTTAAAAGGTTTTAGAAAAAATTAAAAATTTTTTTAAATTTTTTTAATTTTTAATGCAGCCAGAGGGAATTGCCGGTATTTCAATGGGAGGGGTTTTTTTATTAATAACTCTTTTTTATTATTGATTTAATTTCAAAAATATTAAGTTAAAAAAAGCACTAGAAATTAAGCGAGAATTATTTAGATTAAAAAGAGATGCTCTTCTTTTAAATCAAAAAAAAGAATCACATGATAGAAATGTAGAAGAATTTATTGCTAAATTAGATTATGATAAAGAAAGAGCTGGACAGTCTCTTTCTAGTGAATTAATAAATAATTTTTATAAACAGCAGAAGAAATGTAAAGCATTAATAGAGAATGATAGATTTTATTGTACTTGTTTTGAGAGAATTTTAGAGTTAATAGATGATATGAGTGTAATTATTGATAAATATTTGGGTTATTCTTTAAGGCTTCTGGAAAGGCATAAAAAAGCAATGAAGAAAAAGAGAAAAGAAAAAATTAAGGGAAGTAAATCACATAAATCAAAATCAATGAAAAAAGCTTGAAAAGAAGAATTAGAACTTCTTAAAAAAGTTTGTCAAAGCGTCAAAAATAATTCTCTTTTATTGAATTACAGCTTCTCTTCTTTTGAAGAGGAATGTAGAAATAAATTATTAAATTATAAGTCTAAAGAAAGTTTGACTAAGGCAATTTAAGAATGAAAAATTTTAAAAGTAAAGCTAATAAAGTTTTTAATAAGTTTTTTCCTGAAGAAAAAAGCGAAAGCATAGAGGAATCTATTTATAAAAATAGTTTAGATAGTAAAGCATTTTTTAATGTTCAAAGATTGCTGTTAGAAAAAGAAGTATCAAAAGAAGTTAAAGTTTCTCCTACTTCTTCTAAAGCAATTACCCTTTCCGAGGAATTATCTTTAAATAAATTCAAAGAAATAATTTCTAGTAAAGAAAAAATATTAGATGCTCGTAAATTAGGTATATATGAATTTGAATCCCCTAACTATATTGAAATAGTTAAAGAGCAAGAAGAAGAGCTTAAAGCTAAGAAAAATAAGGAAATAGCAGAGGCTAAAGATCAATCTAAATGTAATAAAAAAAGCAAGAATAAAAGCAAAAGAAGAGTTCCTTTGTTAAATAATTGAACAGTTAGAGAAGATGTAATAGAAAATACATTAATTTATCACTTAAAAAAAGCAAAAGTTAATTCAATTATTATTCTTTCTGATGATGCTTATACAAGACAATTAGTAGGATATAGAAAATTAATTGCCGCTCTTCAGAGAGAAGAATTAGATTTTTATGAATATACTAACGTACGGCCGAATTTAACAAGGTCTTCAATTTCTCAAATAGTTGATTTCGCTTATAAACATAGAGCCAATTGTGTTTTGGTTGTAGGCTCTAATTCTTTAATAGATCTTTCTAAATTAGTTATTAAGAAATTAATTAAACCTAATAGTATTAGAATTCAATCTAATTCTCATAAGCCAGTAGTATCTGCTTATTACTCTATCTTTTCAATTCCAACTTTAGTTATACCTAGTCCTAAATTAGTTGAAAAACACATTTTAAGTAATAAGCCAATATTTAAAAATTTAAGTTATTTTGATCAATCAATTTATTTGTTTAATCCAATTGATAGTTCCGATCATGTCTTTTATTATCCTAACTTTTTAGTAGAATATCCAAAAAGTAAGAAGCTAGAGTTACTTCATTTACTTTTCTTTAAATTATTCTTTTATTATTTTGATAGTGAATTAAATGTGGAAGAGAGAATGAGATTAATTAGAGAAATAAAATCTGTAGATTGGTATCTAAATTATGTTAGAAATAATAGTGATCTTTCTTTAATGGATTGCAAGCTTATTATGGATATAGCCGCTAAATGTTATGATGGTAGATATTTCATGACTAAATCAAATTATTGAACTTGATACAAATTAGCAGCTAATTTAACTCATTTAACCAATATTCATTTTTATGAATCTCTTTCTCTCTTTTTACCTTCTTTTATCGAATATATTACATTGAATGATAAAGAGGGTCATGACAGAGCACTAGAAATTTCTTGTTTACTTTATGGATCTGTTTCCGCAGAAGGATTAATAATGCATTTAATTCAACATATAAAGAAATTTAATTTACCTACAAAATTCTTTGATATTCCTTCTTTGAAGGAAATAGATTCTAAATTTATTAATCTATTAATTAAGCAGGCTTCTCCTTTGCTTTCTTCCTATAAGATGTCTAAGATGATAATTCAAAACTTAGCAGCTTGATAATTTAAATAGGTAATATCATTTCTAGAAATTTTTTGAAAATAATAGAAAATATTAGTAATAAATGAAAAATTAAGTTAATTTTTCATAATTAAAAAATTTAACTCTAAAATCTACAGAAGATTTAATTAAGAGATGTTTAAGACTACTTTATTAACTAGAGAAGAAGCTTTAAGTAGAAGGAAGTGAGTACTGATAGATGCTACTGATGCTTGCTTGGGCAGATTGGCTGTTCAAATAGCTAATCTATTGAGGGGAAAAAATAAAGTAGATTTCACCCCTTCTTATGATTGTGGAGAATTTGTGGTAGTTACTAATAGCGATAAATTAAGACTTTCGGGAAATAAAGCTAAAAATGAATTTTGATATAGACATTCTGGCTATCCTGGAGGTTTAAAAAGGCGTAGTGGAGTTGAAATGTTAGAAAAATATTCAGATAAATTATTAACTTTAGCTGTTAAAAGAATGCTTCCCAAAAATAGATATTTATCTAGAGCTTTATTAAGAAAGTTAAAAATTTATAAAGGTTCTGAACACCCTCATCAAGCGCAGCTTTCAAATAACTAGTACTTAAAAAAAAGATATTAAAATGGGAGGGGGTGTTTAGCCCTTCTTTCTAAATTGTTATTTAATAATACAGTTTATTTATGTTTCAATTTTTTATTGAAACTAGTCTTAAAAATAGACAATTATTTTTAATTAAATAAGATTTTTTTTCCGCTCAATAAGAGCGGAAAAATAAAAATTACTTACTTAAAAAATTTATAAATGCTTTAGTTAGTAATGATATTTTGTAATTTATTTTTGATCTTTTTTCTTTAATTAATGATTCCCATACATTTATTTTGGTATTAAATTCTTCATCTGAAATATAAGAGTAAAAATTGAAATATAATTTAAGTTTTTCTTCAGTCCCAGAGATTCTAACTTTTATTCAATTTTCGTCATCTATTGAAAAAGTAAAAATGTTTAAATTTAGGTCTCTAGAAATACTAAATTTATATTGATCTAGTTGTAATACAAATTCTTTATTATCAGTTATTTCCTTTAATTTTTCAAGAATTTTAGATTTATCTTCTTTTTTTATGACTACAGAAATGGTTTTATTTAATCATACAGATTTTGTTTCTCACATTAATCAAAGAAGTTGAGTTAATAAAGTCTTTGATTTTCTGAGTCTGTAGTGACCAATCATAAAAAATGCAAGAGCTGTCAATTGAAAAGCATCTTTTTCTAAAGATAATGAAGGAAAAAATAAACCTCCTATTGCTTCTTCGCAGCCGAGCAATACATCCCCCTCTTTAGAACATTTTTCTACTTCTTTGCCAATGCTTTTGAAACCTGTTTTAACTCTTTTAATTTCAATAGAATTGTCAAATAATTTAACAACTTTATCTATGAAATTACCACTAACATAAGTAGTTATTAAATATTTGTAATTAAATCTAACGTTATATTTAGGGCTTTTTGCTAATTCCAATAAGAATGCAGCAAGAAGAGCAAACATTTCATTTCCAGTGAAGTAATATCAATCATTTCCTATTGATTCCCCAAAAGCTCCTCTATCTGAATCAGGATCGTGAGCAAATAAATAATCCATTTTAGAAGTTCTCCCTTCTAATTCCATTTCTTTAAAAGATAGGGGATTTTCTGGGTTAAGAATTTCTTTTTTGGGAAAAGGAATATCAGGAATACATTCCCAATAATATTCTTTAAAGTAATGTAAACCTAAGAAGTGCGCTAAATAGCGCATTCTCTTAGAAGAAGTGCCATGATGAGAAGAAAATAATATTTTTAAATTTCTAATAGTTATATTGGCTTCAGTATAGAAGCCTCCTAGTTTTCTTACTATTTGTAATTGAAGATCTTTTATATATAAATTTCATCAACTTTCATCAATTATTGCAATTTTCCTATTAATTCCTTTTTTTAAAGTACTTAAATAATGATTTGGTGAAGTAAAAAAACTTCTAATAATTTTTTCTTCTTCATCGGATAATTGACCTCCATTATTACCATATAACTTGAATCCGTTATATTCTACAGGATTGTGGCTTGCTGTAACCATAACTCCTCCGGAAAAATTTTTTTTTCTGATTAAATAAGCTAATACAGGAGTAGGTATAGAAACATTTGAAAAAATTACAGGAATTTGAAAATTATTCAGAACATGGCATATTGTTGCAGCAAATAACCTGCTATTTTCTCTATTGTCAAAACCTACAAAAATAGGTCTTGATATCTTTTTATCTCAAGAATGAATGAATTTAGCATAAGCTTCTGCAAATACTCTACAAGTATGTATATTTAATCTTTTGGGTCCAATTCCCATTATTTCCCTTATTCCAGAAGTGCCAAATTGGAATTCTTCCCCAGTGACGGAAAATAATTCTTTTTTTTCTTGTTCGCTTAAAGATTCAAGCTTTTTCTTTTCAAATGAAGTTAATCTAGAACTTTTAACTCAGTATTTATAGTGGTCTTGATAAGACCACTTTTTTCTGTTATTACACCTTCCCTTTTTTTTAGGGAGTAGACCCAAATTTAAAAATTTCTAATTTAAAGAACTAAATTTATTGAAATTATCTATATTTTTTCTTTATTAAAAAGTTGATAGCTTTTTAAATTTTTTTATATTTATTTATTAATTATTTAACAAAAACTAATTAATAAATAATTTTTATTGTTTATTAAATAATTTAATCTACTATTAAATTTACTTGAAAGTAGTTGATGCTCTAAAAAATATAAATTACGTTTGATATATAAATTATTGAAAAATAATTTAATAAAGAGCTTTTAAGCTAAATTTAGAAAATTTTAAGTGAAAATTTGATAACTAAATGAAATTTACTTTTTAATTAATTTGTTTTAAGCAAGATTTTTTTGATAATTTTAAAATTTTTTAACTTTTTTATCATTTAAATCATTTCTATTCCCCTTTAGTTCTATTATTTATTTAAAATCAAAGAATTTAAATAACAGCTTTTTTAATTGTTTTGAAATGTGTTTTACAGCACATTTCAGCTTTAAATCCTTTTTTAATAGATAATTCTTTGTAAGATTCAATAACTTTATTTGAAGCTCCCAGAGGGAGTTCATAAAGTAATTTTTTAGATAATTCTGATATTTCTTCTAAAAAATTAAATCTACTAATTATTGAAGAAATAGCGCAAGATAGAAATTTACTTTCTGCTTTAGTTTGAAAAATATTTATATTTTCAACTTCAATAGAAATATTTTTCAAATATTGAATATATTTTTCTTTCGGGCAGAATTGATCAATTATTGTTTTTTTAGGCATTGTCTTATTTTTTTGTAAAAGTTTTTCTTTTAAAGAAGATCAAACAATATTATGAGCATAACTTAAAAGAATATTTAGATTTTTAAATTCTGAATAAAGCCTATTGTATTCTTTAGCCCCAAAAGATATTGAAATAATGTTATTTCTTAATATTTCTTTAAGTTTTGGAGCTAAATAATAAACATTTGCATCACTCAATAATTTTGAATCATTTATTTTAGGAAGTAAATTTTCTTTTTGAAGTTTTAAATAATCCTCCACTTCAAGAAAAGTAATTGCAATGTGAAGTCCGCCAAAAAAATCTCCCTTACCGCTCTCATCAGAGCCAGCTTCTGGCTCTAGAAAAGAATATTTCAATTCTAATTTAGAATTTTTGTTTTTGAAATAAAATACTTAGTTGACCTCTTAAAAAGAAAACTATTTTTCATTGTTTTTACTTTAAGTTTGTCAACTTATTAATGTCCCATTACCACTATCAATTCATTCTTTTCCAATTTTCATCATATTATTATTTTTTTCAAATAAATCTTGTTCCAATTCGCTAGTCAACAATCTACTTATAAATTGTTCTACACCTCTACTTTCTTTAAATTGTTTTTTAATTTTTTCTTTTTCTTTTTTAAAAAATGATTGAATTTGATTATCTCATTGTATACCATCTTTTGTTAATCCTTGATTTTGAGTTTTGTCGGTAGGACCACTTCCCCCTCCGTTTCACGAATTCCAACTTATTGGACCATCTCCTATTTTTAATCCACATTTATTTTTGAATCATTTATCAATTTTTTCTTCTTTATTTTTTTCTTCATTGCTACTTTTGGTTGTTTGTCAATTAAATCCATTTTCATATACTCCGTTTAATCCGGCACTTCAATTGTCACCAACCTTATAAAAACCACAGTTTTTAATCACTTTCTTTACCACAATCTCTCATTTTTCTTCCAATCATTGTTCTAAATTAAGTTTCAATGTTTCATTATCGTTTTGTTGAAATAATTGTTTCTTCTCTATTTTTACCTTTTTCTTATAATATTTTCCATTTTTTTCAATATTAGCATCATCTGTTTCTCATTTATATCCTTCTTCTACTATTTTTTTAAGAATATTTTTATATCACGAATTTTCTTCATTCTGTTCATTTAAAGTATTTTTTTCATCTAATGTTACTTTTTTAACTTTAATGTGAGCTTTCCCTTGTCCCTTTTTTTCCATCACTTCTTTTAAAATCTTGTCGATTCCGTCCAAATTTTTAGAATTTTTTAGATTTTCGGCTGTTAAAACTTCATTAACTTTTCTTCCATTAACGGAAGATGTTTCCCCTTTAGTTGCTTCTATGGTAGCAGTACTAGTAGCCGCTGCAGTTACAGGAATCAAAACTCACAAAACTTTCGTGAAATGTATTGCCCCACCCACCAACTACTAGTTTGTAATTTTTAAAAAAATATTTAAATTATCAATTTAATTAGAGCCATTTTGTGGCTTTAAAAATATTCCAGTTTAAGCTAAAGCCGTTGGAACAATTCTAAACAAAGGAAGAAATTCTTTAAAAATTCTCAAAACTAATTGAACTAAAGCTAACCTTGCTAACTGAGTTTCCCTATTTGAATCATTAATTATTGAAAAACTTTCATAAAAGGTATGAAATTTTTTAGCAAGAGAATAAAGATAATTAGAAATAATATGTACTTTTAAGTTTTGAATTGCTTTTTGAAAATGAAATTCAACTGCAAGAATAGAATTAATTAAGCTTTGTTCAATTTCACTATCTAACTTTTCAAAAGAAAGTTCAACCCCATCTAACTCAAAATTAATTTTTTCAGTAATTTTTAAAGCTCTAGAATAAGCATATAAGATATAAAAAATAGGATTATTGTAATCCTTATTGTTTAATTTTGAAAGATCTATATCTAACTCATTTTCTTCATCTCTTGAACATAAAAATCACCTAATTTCATCTTTAGATAGATGTTCTTTTAATTCTTCGGAAGAGAGAAAAATATTTTCTCTCTTAGAAAAAACAATTTTCTTGCCATCTACAATCAATCTAGAAAGTTTAGTTGTTTTATATTTCACTAAACTTTCAGGAACATTTATAGATGAAAAGAATGCTTTCATTCTATCTATATGTCCTTTATGATCTTCAGCTAAAGTATTAATTATTATTCCATTAGTTCCTAAAAATTCTAATTTGTATAAGTGATAAATTAGGTCTTGCCCGAAATAAGAGAGATTACCATCACTCTTTACTATTACATCATCTTTTTCATCTCCCTCTTTTTTAAAAGAACTAGTTTTAAATCATAGAGCATTATCTTTTAAATATATAAAATCTTGTAATTTTTTGATTAAGTGAGTTAAAGCTGACTCGCTGCACTTTTTGCTTTCATAGTCTCAATTGTCCACTTTAATAGATAGACTATCTAATTCTTTTTTAATTAGATTTACAAAAAATTCAACTGCAAATAATTTAATTTTTTGCGTTAATTCTTCATTATCTAATTCTCAATAGTGTCCAAATTTTTCAGTAATAGCTTGCGCACAATCTCTTATTTCATTTCCGGAATATTTAATGCTATGTTCCATTAAATTAATTGATGCTCCTTTAGATATAAAGGAGTAAAAAGTATGAATAGATTTAATTAATTCTTCTATTTGAGTTCCAGCATCATTTATTAAATAAGCTCTAAATACTGAGTTGTTGTTGTACTCTAATATATTTGAAAGAGTATCAGTAATAACTCCATTTCTAATATGTCCTATATGAAGAATTCCTGTAGGATTGGCTGATACTATTTCTATAAAATATTTAGTTTTTTTGTTTTCTTCATTATTGGAAAAAGCAATTATTTTTTTTCTTTTTAATGAAGATTTATAAAAGTTCTTTATTAAATTAGAAGAAATAAAGAAATTTAAATATCCTTGAACTGCTTCAATTTTTGGTATTTCTTCATGTTTATTTAATGAATCTAAGAGAAGTTGTTCACTTTCTTCGATGTTTTTCTTATAAGTGGAAGAAATAAGAAAAGGTAAATTTGTACTAAAAAATCCAAATTTAGAATTCTTAGATTCTTCTAGCTCAATTTTGTCCAATAGGAGAGTAAAATTTTTCTTAACTAAAACTTCTCTGAGAGCTTCTTTTAATTGCTCCTTAAGAGTTAAAATCACTTATTTTTTTAAATTGTTAAAAAATTAATAAATTTAAGAATTTTATTATTTACAATGCCCCATAAATTAAGGTTATCATTCGGGGAAGTACATAATTATAGTTAGAAAAAAGATTAAAGAATTTTTAAAATATTCTTTAATCTTTACCAAAACTAGATTTTGGTTGCGTAGTTTAAAGGAAAAACAATGGTCTCCAAAACCATTAACTGAGGGTTCGAGTCCTTCCGCATCCGCCATTTATTAATTTTTTTCATTAATTAAAAAAATAAATCTGCAAGATTTATTTGAAAAATCTAAGATCCTAGAATGTTGAAAATCAAAGTAAACTTTCTTTTTATTAAGTTCTAGTTTGAAAATTTAATTTTTTTAAATATTGGAAAAATTTATGATAAGAACATTATTCACTGTGTCCATCAGCTTTAAATTTATCAACTTATATCATTAATTCTCGTTTCTCAAACTTTAGTTTTTTCTCCTTCCCCTTTTAATCATTCTTTTTCAAAACTTTCCTTAAGAATTTTTTTAACGAATGAATTTATTCCAAAACCTTCTTTAATTCTTCTTTTTTCTTCATTTTTAAGTTTTTTTCATAATTGTTCGAATTCAATATCTCATTTATCACCATTTCCTATTAAACCACGAAATATTGAACCTACTTTAATAACTGGACCCGCACTTTGTCCTGTGATTGAATTTCAACTAATTCCATCACTCGAATCTTTAACTTCAATTTCACATTCATTTTTGAATACTTTTTTAATGTCATTTTCCCCGTTAAATTTGATATTTTTTTGTTTCACAGAAGTAAAATTCATTCCTTTTTTTCATGTACCTGATAGTCCGGCCGATCAATCTAGCCCTTTCTTGTAGAATCCACAGTTTTTAATAATTTCTTTCATTGTTTTTTCGGAAGCTGTTTTTACTCAGCTGTCAATATCAATTTCAATAACTCCATCATTTATTTTTTTAAATTGATTAGATTTATTTTCTTGAATTAAATTACTGTAATATTGTCCAATATTACTTAATACCTTTAAATCTTCTTTATTTTTATAGCCTTCTTCAATTATTTCTTTAGTAATTCCTCAAATTCAAGATTCAATATATTCTTTACTAGTTTTAATTGAATCTTCTTCTTTTACTTTGACTTTTCGAATTTTTATTTTTGATTTTTTATTTTTAGAAACTAAAACTTCTTTTAAAAGAGTTTTAATTTCACTTTTAAAGTTTTTGTTTTTTTCTATGTCTTCTTTTTGTAAAACTTTCTTAATTTTTCCTCCTTTGAAAGAATTTTCTTCTTTTTTTAGATATATATGCTATTCCACTTCCTGCAGAACCAGCTGTCAAAGGAATCAAAATTCATAGCAAAATATTCAAAATTTACTGTTTTCCGCGAATGAAACTTATAAATGTTTTATTAATTAGTGTCTTAAAAGTTAAGTTAAAAGAACATTATTAATTTCTTCTATGTTCTAAATTTCTCAACTTACATTATCAATTCTTTTTTCTCAAATTTTGGTTGTTTGCCCTCCATCTTTTAATCAATCTTGTTCAAATCTTCTTTTTATGCTGTTAGTTACAAATGTTTTAATACCAAAACTTACTTTCAATTGTTCTGTAATGTTTTCACGGTGCTGTTTCAGTAATTGATTCATTTGTTGATCTCACTGTCCATCATTTCTTCGTAATCCTTGTAATTGTAAAGTTGGGCCAGCACCTGCTTGTCCGTTTCCATAACTAGCTCAAGTAAAGCCTGATTTTTCGACATTAATTCCACATCTATTCTTGTATACTATTCCTATGTTATCTTCACTAACATCACCTAAAGACATGCTTTGTACTTTATTCCAACTAACTCCATCCACAAAGACGCCGGTAACTCCAGCGGATCAATTCCAACTTTTCTTATAAAATCCACAACCTTCAAGAACTTCTTTAATAACAGGTTCTATTTGTTTTGCAACTCATTCATCAACTTTAATTTCAAGTTCTTCATCTTTTGGAGTTGTGAAATTTTTTCGGTTATTTTGCTGAATTTCTTTAGCAAAATATTTTCCAACATTTTTTAAGTTTTCTTCAGAATTTAAGTTTTTGAATCCTTCCTCAACAATTTCTTTTGTTATTGCATTAAATCACTTACCAAGAGTTCCCATTTCTGGATTTTGAGAGTCACCTTTTACAATAATTTTTTTTAATTTCAATTTCGTATTTTTTCCCCCTTTTTCTAAAACTTTATTAAGAACTTCTTTTGCATTATTGCTTATTTTTAAATTTTTTATTTCTTCTTTGGTTAAAACGTCTTTGACCTTATTTTTTTCAATTAAAGAAGTATCTTTTTTGGATATGTAGGTAATTCCTGTCCCAGCCGATCCAGCGGCTAAAGGAATCAAAAAATATAATAAACTATTCAAAATTCGTTATTTATTGAAAATGCTTCTTATAATTTCTAAACAATTTATAAAGAAAGAAAAAAGTTAATTAAAGTTCCGTTCTAATAAATTTTTAAAGGCTTCCCGCAGAATTCAAAACTTATTTAGAATTTACTTATTCTAAATTAACTCACAATATAAGGGAATTGATATTTTTTTAAGTTTTAAATTTTTCAACTTATATTATTAATTCCTTTTTCTCAAACTTTGATTGGTTGGTTTTTAGATTCAAATCAATCTTTTTCAAATCTATTTTTGACATTATTTTTGACAAAAGATTCAACACCAACACTTTCTTTCAACTGCTTAGCAACTGTTATGCTATATTTTTTTAGTAAATTTCCTATATTACGATCTCATTCCACATTTTTATTTCGCAATCCTTGTGTTGATAAGGTCGGTCCAGATCCTTCTTGGGGTCAATAACTGGCTCAAGTAATGCTTTGTCCCCTCCCGATTTTAAGTCCGCATTTATTTTTGTATACTTTGCCGATATTTTCTTCAGTAACTTTACCTAAATTTTTGTTTTTCACTGTGTTTCAAGTAACTCCTTGTTGAAAGACACCATCAACTCCAGCCGCTCAATCTCATTTCTCTTTATAAAAACCACAATTCTCTATAATATTTTTAACAATAGGTTCTGTCACTTCTTGAACTCAGCTATCAACCAGAATTTCAAGCTTTTCATCATTTTGTTTTATAAAATTTCCCTTTATCTCCGAGTTAATTCTTCGTGAAAAATATTCCCCAATATTTTCCGTCTCCAAGCTTGAATTTTTGAAACCACTTTCAATAATTCCTTTCGTTATATCCTTAAACCATTCTTCTAGATCGTTCATTTTTTGGTTCTTAGAATCATTTTTTACAATAATTTGTTTTATTTTTAAGTTGGAGTTTCCTCCTTTTTCCAAAACTCTATTAAGAATTTCTCTGACACTGTCATCTTGTTTTAATGTTTTTATTTCTTTTTTAGTCAAATTATCCTTGACTCTATTTTGTCCAATAAAAGAAGTATTTTCTTTCGTCGTGTATGTAATTCCGGTTCCAGCTGCTCCAGCAGCAAACGAAATTAGAATATATAAGCTATTCAGTGTTTGTAATGATTGATTTCTTCCTAAATATTAAGAAGAAGAAGTCACGCTAATATAAAGAGGATCGCCAATTTCTACAGCATCTTTTTGATCTTCAGCTTTACCCTCTAGTACAACGACTGCATTTCCTTGTTCAACATCCCTTTTTACTCTTTCTGCGAAAGTACCTGATTTAAGCCCGCCGCCAATGGCAGGAACTAATGTCGCTACGCTACCAAAATAACATATTCATTTACCCCAACTCACCTTATCTTTCTTCTCTTAATATTCATCATTTTTCCTCCTCCCCCAAGTTACTTATGTTTTCCTTCAATTTTCTTTTAATTGCTGAAATTTAGTACTACTTTAAACATTTTCATTTTCTTAATTTTCTAAGATCTTCTTATTTTTTCATTAATAAATTCTGTTAAACGCTCTTTTAAATTTTCTTTCTTTGAGTTAAATCGATCTATTAATTCTCTATAAGAAAGTTTCTTTTCTGTTCTATAAATTTCCAATATAACTCAAACAATTAGTAAGGCTGAAATAACAAATAAAACACTAACTATTAAACTATTTTGTTTAATCATTCATAATTCTCATGAATATGAACTCATTTTTTAAAGCTCTCTTTTTTGTCTAAAAAATAAATGGGTATTAATGCCCTTTTTATTTAGTACTTAGATGAATTTTTGTTTTTTAGATATTCTAGTTCCTCTGTCAAGATGCGAGAATTTTTTACCATCTAAGCTTAATTTAGAAGAAACTCTGGAAATATCAGAAGAAGAACCAGCTTTCTGATAGAACTGCTCTTCTTTCGCCTTAAAAAGAAGAGTTGTAAAAATTTTGGGCAGATTAGAGAAACCTGAAATTAAATACTTAGAAAAATCTATGTAACTCATGTCCTTTCGCTCTCGTCAACACTCTAAAAGAAATAAAATAAAGAAAAGTCCAAAAAGACAATATAAGACGCCGATTTCTTTTTGTTCTAATTTGGGGAACAGAGCTAATTAAAGATTATTCGCCAAGTAAATCTAAAAGATAAAAATTAACCTCCAAAATTCAAATTTAATTTTTCTTTCTATTAAAAAACCTAAAAATAACTGAGTTAATATTTGTTTTTTCAATTATTAAAAATAGAAATTCTGGAGATCAAATAAATATAAAAAAATTCTGAATTTTGATTTAATTACGCAGAATATTTAGAAATAAAAGAATCATTTAGAAATAATTAATTATTAATCTGACACTTAATTTAGGATTTTTAAAAAATTCAGTTATTTTTACATTTTTTACTGGGCCTTTACTTACTCTTCCATTTTTAACATCGAAAAATTTCCATGTTTCTAATGTAGATAAAATTTCTGGATTAGTTACTAGAGTTAGATTATTTATTAAGGGACTAGAAAGTCAAGATGTAAAAACTAATTTTCCAATTGAAAGAGAAAATTCTAAAGTTTTTGGTAATTCTTATGAAATCAATCAACTATCAACAGAAAGCGGAAGAAATAGTCAAAATTTGGAGTTAAAACCAGATTTAGTTGCAGAATTCCCTCTTGACAATTTAAATAATGAAAGATTATGAAAAGTTTGTTTGACTGATACTTCCAAACTTAAAAAAAATTCTTCCAATAGTTCTACCTCAACTTCAGTAACTTCAAATTCACGAGCACAATTAGAAAATAAATCCCCACCTTGTGAATTAAAGCTCTTCAATGATTCAGGATCTAAGGAGAATTATGATCCTGATGTAATTAAAAATTTATTGAAACAACTTTCTCAATTCATTCAAGTTGAACATGCAAATAATATGTTATGACTTCATAAGTTAAAAAAAGAAATTCAACAAAATAATGGTGCTTTTGTGGAGAATGGACATGGGAATTCTCAGAGATTAAAAGATATTTCGGAGAGTTGCAATATTTCAGTTAAAACAACAAAAAAAGATCTTTTATGAGAATTATTTTTTTCTAATTCAGATAAAAAAAGTTGTTTATTATCCCCAATTACCTCAAAAGTTGTTTTAGATTTAAAAATTCACAGTAATCAATCTGCCTCATCTGCTCAATCAACAAATAATTCAAATTCTGCTATAACGCAAGAATTAATTAAAACAGGAATTTATTCAGGGGGATTAAATTATGCTCTTTTTGATTATTCATCAAATTCATCCCTGAAAAAAGTTAAAAGTAATGCAAATGATAGCAGCCAAAACAATAGAGCAATTCTTTTTAGAATGGATTTAAAAAGAAAATATTCTTCTTCGAATGGAAAAAAAGAGAATGATAGTGTCTGTGATTTAGAAAAAATGTACGAATTAGTTAAATCTAAAACATTAACTTTTGAAAAAATTTCTTCGCAATCTAATTCTTTTCCCTCTATTTGTAAGCAATAAAAGCCATCTAAACAATAATTTAGAAAAGGATAGAGATATCCTTTTATTTAACTTAGTGTTTTATTAGTATGAAAAGTTTTTATTTATATCTTTTTAAAGGATTGCCTTTCTTATCTTTAGGGAGCTTACCCTTAATTACTTTTTATTCGTTGGGAAGAGACACAAGCTTCAATTTAGAAACCTTAAAAGAAAAGAAAACAAGAGTTCATTTATATATTGAAGGATTAAAGTTAGTTAATAATCAAGAATCGACGGCAACTTCTATCAATTCTAAAAATAGTTTTCGCCAAGCTTCTCAGCAAATTTTTCAAGTTTCAAGTGAAAACACTAAAAAAGGAAACACACCTAGTTTAGTATTTGAACTAAATTTAGAAAATTTAGATAAAAAGAAATAATAAATTATTTAGTTTTGAATCATTCTAATGGCCATAAATAACTATTTTTAATATATTTCAGTAATTAAAACAATTTTTTAAAAAAGTTTTTTAAGGGGCAAAAGCTCCTTGCCTTTTGTTTAATTCTTTTTTGAATTTAAACTCAAAATTAAAAGTTTAAGCTGAATAAAACTGAAAAAACAATAGTTTTGTTTAGTTTTTATATTTTTTTTTAAATTGAAACTTTTGAATCTTATTAATTGAAAGAATTCAATTGTATTTGCCGCCCTTACAGTTCCTTTTTTTACAACATCTTATTTAATGTATGAAAAAAAGCCTGAAAATATTCTCAAATTAAATGATTCTAGAGGTTTAACGACTAAAGTTGGATTATTTATAAAAGGATTTTCTAACCTTAATCCTAAAGTTGCTCAACTTTCTGAGGGGGATTTTAATAGTAGCTCTTCTTCTTATGAAGTTGTAAAAGCAACAAAGAGTAGTGTTCAGAAAAAGAAACCAGATTTAGTGGCCGAATTTTTAACTAGGAGAATTAATGAAGAAAATTGATGAAAATTTTGCCTTCCTGAAGGTTCAATCTTAGCGCAAAAAGTATTACTTAGTTCTGATTCATCACCAACAAATTCTTCAGAATTGAATGACATTGGAAAGAGAAAATTATGCGATCCTATTTGAATAGGACGACAAACAAGTCATAAAAATTTTGGTTTAATTAAAGAATTATTGAGAAAAATTTCTCAATTAATTCAAACAGAACATGCGATTAATGTATTGTTATTAAATAATCAAAACTCTAACTTTATAGAAAAAAATTCAAATGATAAAAATGGAAATACCCTTACTAAGAAAATGCAAGAAATTCAACAAGAATGTTATATTTCCTCTGGAGAAATAAAACCAATTCTTAAAGATTTATTTTCTACTAATAAATCAAATTATTGCTTTCTTTCACCAATATCAATGAGAGTTGAATTAGATTTGAATAATAGTAAAAATAAAGGAAGTCAAAATTCTTCTCAAACTATATCTTCAGATGTGAATGCATTAAATATAGAAACAATTAATAAAGGTATTATCTCAGGAAATTTAAGTTATTCACTTTTTGATAACTGATTATCAAGAAAAAAATTAAATGGCCAAAAGGAAAATGAAAATAAAAAATTTCCTATATTCAAGTTTTTTTCTGAAAGAAAATATTCTCTAAACAATAAAGATTTACCTGTTTGTCATCGAAATTTAGAAGTATTCTATAAATTAGTTGAATCTCAAAAATTAACTTTAGAGAGTTGACCTAGCTTTATTTGCAAATAATTAAGGTTCTAAATTTAATTGTTCTTTAAAGAAGTTTTTTATTTTCCTTTTTATCAATTTCTGTAGCTACCCTCTTTATTATTATTAACTAATTTTTCCATTATTTTCCATTAATCTGATTTAAAAAAAGATTATGCTATAAGCTCTTTACCAGAAGGAATTATTCAAACAAGTCAACTAGAATTTACACTTGAATGGTTTAAATTCGATGGAGGAAAAAATTAAAAAGCCAATTTAATTAATTAATGGTAATCAACCAAATAAATGAAGTAATTAATGTACCTTAAGGAAAGTTTTTTATTATTTTTAACAAGTCTTCCTTTATTTGGTTGATTTACTTTTATGACTGTTAAAAATAATTTAAATTGAACTCATTCCTCTTTAAATGGGCTTTATACTAGAGTAAGAATGTTTTTTGAATTTAATAGAAAATCAGAAGAAATAGTTACTTCTTCTTTTTCTTCTCGACAAACAAGTAATACAAATTTAAATATTGACAATCACAACATTCAAGCAGCAGGCGAGGGGACAAAAGAAAATGCAAAGCTTTTCGGAGGAGACTCACAATCACTTACTGTAGAAATTCCTTTAGAAAAATTGGGAAGTTATAGATATTACAAATATTGTTTAAGTAAACAAGACAATAAAGAATTACAAATTAATTTGGAAAATAATTTGGATTGCACTTTAAAACATTTTGATGGAAAGAATAATGAAAATATTGATATTGAATATTTTTTTGATTTAATAACTAAATGAATTAATTTGCAACATGCTATAAATGTCATTTTTTTCTCTTCTTTCACAAAGCCAGACAAAATAGAAAGTAAAGAGCTATTGAAACCCAAAAAACCTAATATTTCCTATTATTATCAAAATGTTTCTCGAGAATGTGGACTTTTAATGGATAATAGCGAGAATAATTATTTTTCAACAATAAATAATTTATTTTTTTCTCCTCTTCAAGGAAAAAAGAAGTGTTTTCTTTCTCCTTCTGTATTAAATATTTGAGTTAAATCTTCTAATGATTCAAAAAATCAATTAATAATCACTTCCAAAGAAAAAGACAGTTTAAAAATTGATTCAAATGTTTTTAATAAAGGAAGTATTAGTGGAAAATATATTTATCATCTTTATGACTACTATTCATCAATAAAGAAAATAAAGTTAAATGGAAATTCTGATAAAAAAGAAATTAGTTTAGAAATAAATTCTTTTCCTTTAACTTTGGAAAAAAATGACGAAAATAGATGTAGTTTTGATTTTTTATATAAAAAATATGAAGAGAAAAGTTTAGATTTTGACATCATTAAATCTTCTTGTTATAGTTAAGAGAGTTTTAAATTTAAATTGTGAAGTTTTGTTTTAAAGAATTGTTTTTAAATATTGATTTTTACAGTAATGATGCATGGTGAGGGGCAGGCTTAGCATTTGCTTTTGTTTTTGGAGTAATCATTGGATGAAAATTTAAAAAATGAAAAAGTAGGAGAAGAAAATAAATTTTTTCTTAGAACATTTTTTTGTTTTTTCAGCAAAGTTGCGGCCAAGCAGAGAACATAGCATGAGCTTGCGCAGCTTGCGTAACTTTAATAATAGGTTTTTATTTTGGATATAAATTAGCTGTTAAACGTTACAAAAGAGATCCTAAAGAGAATTGAATTAAAGCTTCACAAATTAGAGAATTATATAGACAATTAGGAAGAACTCCTACCGAAAAACAAATTAAACAACTTTTAACTGCTGTTAATAAAACATCGGATTAGTGATTAATTAAGGAGAAGAAGTGAGTTGTCACTCACTTCTTCTCCCTCCCCCTAACCTTACAGGTACATTACATTTAGGTCATTTATGAAATATTATTTTGCAAGATTTTTGTTATAAATGATGCAAAATAAGAATGAATTTTACTTATTGGGCTATAGGGGTAGACCATGCCGGCTTATCTTTTCAATCTAAATTTGATTCTCTTTTTAGAGATAAATTTTCTGCCTTAAGTTCAGCAGAATATTTAGAAGAGATGCATAAATATGCATCTCAATTAAAAGAAAAAATATTCTCTCAATTTAGTCTTATTTCTTCTTCTATGAATATTTCTCAGGCCAGATATACCTTAGAGGAAGAGTCTAAGGCTTTTGTTATAGATAGATTTATTACTTTATTTTCACAAGGACTAATTTATAAAAAAAAGAAATTAGTTAATTGAGATATTAAGTTACAAGAAGTAATAGCAGATTGTGAGGTAATACATAAAGAAGTAAATTCAAAGCTTTATTACTTAAAGTATTACTTCGCAGATAATCCAAATAGTTATTTATTAGTAGCTACCTCTAGACCTGAAACAATTTTTGGAGATGTAGCTATATTTGTTAATCCGGAAGATAAAAGATATTCTTCCTTCATTTCTAAAAAAGTATATATTCCGGGAATTAAAAGAGAAATTCCTATTTTAAGTGATTCTTCTATTTCTCAAGAATTTGGAACTGGAGTGATGAAATGTACGCCAGCTCATGATAGTATAGATTGAGAATTAAAAGAAAAAAATTCACTAGATTATATAGAAGTTTTTAATGCTAAGGGAGAACTATTGGAGATAGCTGGTCAGTTTTCTGGTTTAGATAGATTAGAAGCTAGAGAAAAAATTATTGAATGATTGCAATCTAATGGTGAAATAGAAAAAATAGAAGAATATGAAACTAAGTTATCTTATTCAGAAAAAAGCAATACAATAATTGAAAAACTTTTAACTGAACAATGATTTTTATCTTCTTCTATTTTGGCCAAAGAAGCGGCAAAAATTATTAGATCTAATCGTTTTAAATTTCAACTTTTCCCCCTTTCCCAGAAAGAAAGATTATTAGATTATTTAGATAGAACGGAAGATTGATGTTTATCGAGACAAATATCTTGAGGTATTAAGTTGAATATGGTTTATGATTTAGAATTCAAAAAATTTAGAGTTAATCCTAAAATAGGAGATCCAAATAAATTTATAGTAGAAGAAATAGCTTTAGATACTTGATTTTCTTCAGCTTTATGGCCTAATATAGTTTTTCAGGGGAAGCCCAAGGAAAAGGATAAATTTTTTCCTTTTACAACCTTGATTACTGGAAAGGATATTCTTTTTCCTTGGGTGTCTAGAATGATTTATTTATCTCTCCATTTCAATCAGAAACCTCCTTTTAAAAATGTATTTTTACATGGAATTCTTAGAAATGATAAAGGAGAGAAAATGTCAAAATCTTTAGGAAATGGAATTCTTCCAGAAGAGTTATATAAAAAATTCTCTTCAGATGTTATTCGATTTGCTTTTCTTTCAAATACTCATTATGATAGAGATTTAAAATATTCTGAAAATATTTTTCAAAAATCTATCCAATTTATTCATAAATTAGAACATTTATTCAAATTTTTTGAAAATAAATTAAGCTCTTGAGAGGACAAGAGCATTTTCGAGAAAGAATTAATTAAATTTGATTTTCAATCTCTTAGTTGGGCAAAAAGATGAATATTTAAAGAATTTAGCTTTCTTTCTGAAGAACTAGAAGCTCTTTTTTCTTCTTATGATTTTTTTTCACTATCAAAAATAATCATTTCTTTTTTTACTGAAAAAATTTCTAATCAATTTTTAGAACTTTTGAAATTGGAGTGGCAAATAGAAGAAAACAGTATTAGATTTTTAGCTTATATTACTAAATTAAGTTTGAGAATTCTTTATCCTTTTTTACCAGAATTTTCTGAAAATATTCATAAAAAAATATTTTCAGAAGATCTTAAACCAGTTTTCTCTACAATGTTTTATCCAAGAAAATGGTGGACTAAAAAAATAAATGAAAAAGTTTGATTTTTTGAATATATAACAAAAGCTAGACAGCTTTATCATTCACTTGGGATAGATTTTTCAAAAGAAATTCAATTCAAATTAATTTCCCCTTCAATTTCTGATTCATTTAAAACTCAGGTTGAGGAACTTTTACCTTATTTTAAGAGGTTAAATCAATTTTTAATTTCTTTCTCGACTAAAAGAACAGAAAAACATTTGCCTACCATAAAAGTAGGTAAATTATATTTTGAATTGCAAATTAATAATCTTTCAATAAATAATTACAAAAGTTTTATTGAAAAAGAACTTTCTAAATATTTTTCAGAAGTTGAAAGATCCAAGAAAATATTATCTAGAACTTCTTTTTGTGATAATGCCCCAAAAGAATTGTTATTGGAAGAAAAGAGAAAATATAGAGATTATTTAGAAGAATATGAATTTTATTCTGAAATAAACTCTCAACTTTAGTTTTTTAGTAAAAAAGAGTTAAATGCTCTTTTTTCAGAGTATATCGAGCGCTGAAGACATTTATTTAGCAACTAGATTATTAATGATGTTTTATTGATTAAGTTTGCCTGTTATTGGATTATTACTAATTGGAGCTTCATATGTTTTTCCAAAAATTAATTGAGTGAAAACTTTTCCCAGATTAGAAAAGCTTTCTTTTTATTGAAAAAATCTTTCAATTTTGGGATTGATTATTTTATTAATTACAGTAGCAATAAATACTTTGTTGTTATTTTTTTATTTTTTAGATGCTTGATTGTTTAATAATCATGATAAATATGTTGTTTATTGACAAGTTAGGTGAGTTAATAGACCTATATTATCTTTTTTCTTAATAATAGTTTTGGGATATATTCTTTATTGAATATTTGCAATAATTTGCTATAAAAAATATTGAAATAATTACTTTAATTTCAATATGAAAATATTTTCTCGATACTAGAATATTCATTCAAAAAATTATTTTTTAGATATTAAGAAAATGAATTGTTTAAAAGAAAATCATTTTCTGAAATTCAATGAATATTTTCTTCTTTGTTGCTTGTTTTCTACGCTTTTATACCCATCTTTAAATGACATAGCATTCTTTTTGCAATATCTTTCATTTTTTTCATTTATATTTTTGAGCTAGGACTAACAAGTTATCTTTTTGTTAGTTTTGGAATTTGTGTGATATTTTATTTATGATCTTTTATCTCTAATGTATTAGGTAATTATCTTAAATTAGATAGTTTTATTTATTTTTTGCAAGAACAAATAAATAAAGTGATCTCTTCTAACTATCAAGGGAACACTCAAAAATTTATTTCTTATTTATTGCTTAATAAAAAAGATAAAGAAATATATTCTTTAGTACAAGATTTTAGAGATCTTTCCCTCATTCATTTAATTGTTATTAGTGGATTTCATATGCATTTATTAAAAAATTTTTTATCTAAATTGATTCCTTCTTTTGCGCCTCAAATATTGAAAAAAGGATTTCTCCTCTCTTCTCTCTTTCTTTATTCTTGAGCTACAGCTTTTTCAATCCCCTCTACAAGAATATTTTTTGAAGAAGTGGGTGAATTAAGTCTTATTAAGAAAGAGAAAAAATCTCCCCTTACTACATGGTCTAAGTCTATTTGAATTACTTTTTTAATATTTCCTTCAGCTATAAGCTCTCTTTCTTTCGTCCTTTCTTATTTTTTCTCTTTAGTTTTTAAATTAATTAGTAAATTAAGACTTACTAATATAAATGAGTTATTATTGAAAAATTTAACTGCTTATTTAATTTCTTTATTTTTCTTTTCTTTTAAAACTAAAAAATTATTTCTTATTGCAGGATTAAATCAATTCTTATTTACCCCTATCATAATTTGTTTATTTCTTTTTTATTTATTTATTTGACCTTTTAAATTTGTTGCAAATTTTGGAACTAATTTATATGAATTTTTTATGAACTCATTATCCTCTTTTAGCTTGAATAAACTTTATTTACCTAGAGAAGCAGGCTCTTCTATAGAGATCTTTTATTTTTTATTATTTTTTTCTTTACTTTGTTTAGGAATTTCTTTTTTATACAAATTTAATAGGAATAATTAAAAAATGATGTTGTGAATTTATATTTCTAAAAATTTGGATGCTTTAGAGGTTAAAGTTGAAGAATTTTTAGAAAAATTTTCTCAACAAAAGTTATTACATTTAAGAAGAGCTTCTTTTGAGGAAGTAAAAAGCTCACTCACTCAATTGAATTTATTTGAGAACTACACTCATTACATATTTGAGGATTATAAAGGTAAACTTTCTGATTTACAATTACTTTTCAATAATATAAGTTTCGAAAATACAAAAATTTTATTTACTATTTTTGTGGAAAATAAAATAGCTTTGTCTTGAGAAATATTGAATAAATTAGAAGACAAAAATTATTGACTTTATTCTCCTGGAGTATTAATTAGAAATAAATATTTAAATACTTTGCTTCAAAAAAATGATTTGCAACTTTCTTCTGAATATATTGAATTTCTCAAAGAGGGGGCACTTTTTTCTTGTCTTCAACTCAAAGGAGTGATAGAACAACTTAAAATTTTTTCTTTTTCGGGGGAAAAAATAACAAAGGAAATAGTTTTAGGTTCTATTAAATCTAATAAGATTTGTGAGGCTTCAGAAAATCCTTTTACTTTTTTAGATTTGTATTTAACTAATCAAATTCAAAAATGAGTACTTTTATTGCGAAAAATGTCTTATTCTTTAGATTCTTTAATATCTTTTTTAAGATGTTTTTCATATTCTTTAAATCAACAATTTTGAAATACTTCTAATTCTTTAGAAACGAGTAATTTTATTAGAGAATTAAGTTATAATTTTCTTTTATTTATGGAGTTAAAATTCTTTAAAATCAAAAGAGATTCTAGTTGGCTGGTTTTTCATTTTTTTTGAAAACACCAACCTGTTTGTAAGTTAGCGCTTGATGCCCAAAATTAAAGATAAAAATTATTAAATTGGATAATTTGGTTTTAGAAAGAATGGATGAAAAAATGCCTTTCGATAAAGATAAAGAATATTTTGTTGAGGCGTTGGAAAAAACAAAAGATTATTTAACTAAATTATCGCACTGTACCCTCTTTTTAAATGATTTGCTGGTTGGAGAAGAAGAAAGTATTGAGTTTATTTCCTCTTCTTTTGATTTACTAAAAAAACTTAGTCAACTTTTAGGAGATCCCAAAAGTTTTGAAGAGCTTGTTAAGACATTTAAAGATGCTTTGTCGCAAGACTCCAAAAATGAAAAAATTGAAAATTTATTCGCTTCTTTAAATAATTCTTCTGTAGATTTAGAGTCCTTTAGTCTCGATAAAGATGAGTTAGAAGATGAAATTAATTATTTGTATATTTGAACTTTAAATAGTTATAAACTAGATTTAAAGTCAAATACTGTTGAAGAAATTAAGAAAAAATTTGGTGAATTATTTAAAAAAGAAGTTTTCAGAAGAAATTTTGAGGAAAATTTGGCAGCTCAAGAGGATGGGAACTGTTGCGGAGAAGATAGTTGTGACTCAGAATGCTCTAGCTCTCCTAGAGCTAGAGGTTGAGCAGGTCATAGTGTTTATAGAAATTTATTTAAAACTGAAAGATGAGTTTTCGGAGATCCTAGATTAAATAAAGATGAAGATAGTTTTGAATATCTAGTTTCTAGAACTAAAGCCTTAGAAAGGCTTGAAAGAGAAATTAGAAGTGGAAAAGTTTATGTGTTTACAGAAAAACCCCTTAAAAATTTAAAGTGAAAGCAGGTTTTTTCTAATTTTTTAATTGCTGGGTTAGTATTTAGTGTTTTAGCTATCATATATTGCATTACTGAGAATAAATTTAAAATGCAAGAATCCTCATCAAAAGGCTTATTTGAAGATTGCGCTTTATTCTCTTTAATGAGTTTCTTGTTTTTCTTCCTAACGAGAAGGGAAAATAATAAATTTGGTGAAAACGAAAATTTTAAGTATTGCTTTAGTAGGAAAATTTTTTATTATTTTTTCCTCTTGAGTTTGTTTTTTGCTATCGCCCAAAATAAGGATTTTACCCAAATCTTTGATTCAAATAGTAGTAAGAATGTTTTATTTATGGTAATATTTGTTCCTTTAATGTTTTTAGTAGTTTCTTCTATTGTGATCTTTTTAATTGGCTTTTTCTTTTTGAATCCTAAAAAGAATAAGGCTTTAATAGAAAATCTTTTGAATAAATATTCTTATCCTCCTTATATGAATAATTAGAAAATAATTTTTATTCTTTGTTAATAAGGTTAGGTCTTTTTAATACCCAAAAGGGTATTAAAAGAAAACCTTTATTATTTTTTAATTTAATTCCAGATATTGTTTTTGGAATTTTTATTGGATTTTTCTTTCATTTGATGCTTATTGCTGGAATTTTAATTGCAACTACTTTAGGGAGAACAGAATTTAAGCTTCTTTTTTATTCTGGATTAGGTTTTATTGTTTTTTTAATTTCTTTTTTAATTTATAGAAATAAATTTTTTCATCTCTTAAAAGTTCCTTCTTATAAAAGTTTTTTAATTTCTAGAAATAAATTAATTATGTGAGTTTGATGAACTATTAATGCTTGATTATTAACATGTTGGGCAGCTATGGTACTTTTAGGAACATTTAATGGTTTTGGTTGAATGCATCCTACCACAAAACACTTACATGTTTTAATGGATGATAAAGATTTGACTAAAACTACTGGAGTAATCCTTTGAGTTATTCATTGTTTGTTATTGGGTGTTTTAAGTGTTAGTTATAAAAAATTTATTGAATTTTTTAGATATGCTCAACAACAATTAAGAAAAAGAAGAGTACAATTGAAGCAGTTTAAATTGAAAGCCGAGGAAGAAATTAATATAGAAAATTTAGCAATTTAGTAGAGCTTGGAGAGTGAAAGATGATATAGAATATGTTTTCTTACTTCCATGATTTCTTTAAGCATTTATGTTAGTGTCGCCATTATATATGATTTTTTACTTTCGAATAATGGAGTCGCAAGTGGTAAATTTCCAGCCACAATCACAGCGATTTTCACTGCTGGAGCGCAAGTATTTTTTACCTGTAAAAATTTTGAAATTTTGAATAGACTTTTTAGATTATCTTTATTAAAAAGTAATTATTCTTTTTGAGCGATGGAAAGAATTAGTTATAAAGATAAGACAAAAAGTTCTTTTGATTTTAAAGCTAAATTATGTTTTTCTCAGTGATTAAATTTATTTGCATTAACATTTTTTGTATTTTTGGGAAGTGTTTTCGAAGCGAAAAATTGGAGTAGTGAATATTATTTCAATAAATGATTTGGAGTAGCAGGAATATTAGTTATTCCTGCAGTGAGATTATTCACTACTTTTATCTATGTTCCCAATTGAACTTATAAATTATTTTTTAGAATTTAGGCTTTTTAAGTAAAAATATGAATTTTATGGAATTATTCTTTTCGTCAAATAATGACAATGGATATTATCAAAATGAAGTTAAAGTCCCAACCATCGCTTTTGGAGTTTTTTTGGCGATGATGTTTATTTTTACTTTGGGCGCATATTATAAAGATGCTTTGTATAGAACTGATTCTTACGATAAATTGCCTAAACTTTTATTCATCGTTTTTTTATTAATTAGATGAATCAAAAACAATACTATAAAGTTACTAGGTTCTAGAAATAAATTTGCTATTCCATTTTTTATCTATATAATGCTCTATTTTTGGGCTTGTGGAATAGTAAATATGTTAGGTTTTCCAGGATTACTTAATTTTTTATTAGTTCCTTTAACTCTTTCTGGATTGGTTTTTTTTGGAACTTTACTTTTTGGAGTTAGAGGAAGAAGTTGAGGGTTTTTTTCAGATTATTGTATCTGAATTAAAAGAAAGAAGAAAAAAATTTTTCCAATTCCTGATGTGTTAGCTATATTAGGGGAATTCAGCAAAACCGCTTCTTTAGCATTTAGATTATGGGGGAATTATTTTGCAGGAACTTTATTTTTATTTATGTTCAGTCATGTTATTAGTCCATTAAAAGACATTTTAGGACTATCAGGATCAATCTTTACAAGTTTTATTACAATTCCTTTGCATTTATATTTTGATGTAGTAGACACTGTATTACATTCAACGATTTTCCTATTTTTAACTATGACTTATTGGTCTTTATCTTCTAAGTCATTGCATCATCATAATGATGTGGAAACCTCATATAAAGCAAATATAAATTAAATTGAATAATTTTTTAGATTTTCTATTTAAATATTTTCCTCTTTTCCAAAATAGCAGTAAATCAGCTAGTGCTATTGGGGGAGGGATAGCTATATTAGCTGGTTTTGGCGCAGCCTTAGCTCAAGGATATATTGGGGGAAAAGCTGTAGAAGCATTAGCAAGAAACCCTGAAGTTGAAGCTTTAATTTTTAAACAATATATTGTTGCTGTGGCAATTTGCGAATCTGTGGCAATTTATGCCTTAATTGTTGCTATAATTGTTATTTTTAAATAATTAGCAAACTTTTTTAAAAATTATTAATTTGTATTTTATGAAGGAAGAAACTTTAAGTCAAAAATTAAATGGTTTAATAAGTTTTTTGACTACTCCCGATCCGCGAACAATAGCCTTACACTTTATTAGCTCTTTACTTGTTATTGTTTTCATCATTTATTATTTTTGAAAACCTACTGATGCTTTTATAAAAAAACAAAAAAATAAATTAGATAGGGCTCATATTCAGCTAGCTACAGCTACTAAAGAGACTCAAGAAGCTTTAAATAAATTAAGAATTCAACAAAAAAGATTAAAGCTTAATGAGCAAAGAATTTTGGAAGAACAGAGAGAAAAGGCAAAACAATTTCTTTCTCAAAAAATACAAGAAGCTGAAGCGATAAAAAGTTCCATTATTGAGGAAAGTAAAAAGAAAGTTATAGAAATTGAAGAAGAAGCTAAAAAGACTATAAATGATAAGGTTATAGGTCTTTCTGTAGAGCTTACAGAAAAGCTTATTGGAGCTTCTCTTAATCGAAAAATTCATACTAAAGTAATTAATAACTATATAAATAGCATTAATCAAGTTTTTCAACCCAAAGAAGAGAAATCTTCAGAAGTTGCTCTAAATTAAGATGAAAAATTTTTCTATTAACGATAGGGAAAAAGTTTTGAAATTTTCTGTAGCTCTAATGTCTTGTTATTCAAAAGAAAAAGACTATAGACTTCTTCTGGATGAATCTAGAAATTTATTATCTTTTTTAATTCAATTTCCTGATTTTGAAGTTTTTTTAAGTTCTCCTCGAGTAGATGACAAAAAAAAGGAACTTTTTGTAAAAGAATTAATTAGACTTTTTTCTTTCAAACAAAAATATCTTTATTCTACAATCGATTTGTTATTTAAGTCAGGTCTTATTAGATATCTTTCTTTATTTTTGGAAAAATTAATTTCACAACTTGAATGAGAATTGGAAAAAGTCTATATTAGAATATTTAGCTCTAAAAAACTTTCAATCGTTCAAATGAGAAAATTAAAAAAAATTTTAGAGCTTAAATTTGGAAAAGCATTAAAATTAGAGACCTTTATTGATCCCAGCTTAATAGCTGGAATTAGATTAGAACATGAAGATTCTGTATTTGATTTTTCTTTAGCAAAAAAAATAGATAATATGAGAAAGAAAGTTTTTTCTAATTCTTTTTATTAAAAAGTGTCTACAACTAGATTAAATGAATTTGCAGAAACTCTTAAAAGATTAATACAAGATAATGAAGTTTCTTTAAGGGGCGAAGAAGTTGGAAAGGTTCTTTCCAATTCAGATGGAATTCTTATTTTATCTGGATTGTCTAATTGCTTTCTTTATGAAGTTCTTATGATTGGACCTAAATCAATACCGGCTCTTGTGTTAGTCTTGAGAGAAAGTAGTGTTGGAGCGGTAGTTTTAGGTGATTATGGTTTGATTTCCGAAGGAATGAATGCAGTAGGAACAGGAAAAAGTTTTTTAGCTCCTAGAGGTGATGCTCTTTCTGGAAGAATTATTAATGTCTTTGGCGAGCCACTGGATGGAAAAGGAAGAATAGCAGTAGAAGAATGAAAACAGGTGGAAGGTCCAGCTCCAGAAGTTATGGAAAGGAGTTCTGTTTGCGAACCTTTGTATACCGGCATTTTAGCTATTGATGCCATAATACCAATAGGGAAAGGACAAAGAGAATTAATTATTGGAGATAGACAAACTGGTAAATCTACTTTAGCCCTAGAAGCTATAGTAAATCAAAAAGGTAAGAATGTTAAATGTGTTTTTGTGACTATTGGTCAAAAAAATTCTACTGTTTTCCAATCTTTTAAAGATTTGGAAAAAGCTGGAGCTTTAGATTACACAACTATTGTAGTAGCTAGCGCTTCTGATCTCCCAGCATTACAATTCTTAGCTCCTTTCGTAGGAATTACTATAGCTGAATATTGAATGAGAAAGGGAGAAGATGTATTAATTGTTTATGATGATTTAACACAACATGCTATTGCTTATAGAACTCTTTCTCTTTTATTAAGTTTCCCGCCAGGAAGAGAAGCTTTTCCTGGAGATATTTTTTATTTACATAGTAGATTATTAGAGAGGGCTGGAAAGCTTTCTCAAGAAAATGGAGGAGGTTCAATTACAGCTCTTCCGATTATTCAAACTCAATCAGATGATATTTCTGCTTATATTCCCAGCAATGTTATTTCAATTACTGATGGGCAATTATTTCTCAAGACAACATTATTTAATTCAGGTCAAAGACCTGCTGTAGATTTATCTAATTCAGTTTCAAGAGTTGGAGCTTCAGCCCAAGAAATTGCAATTAAAAGCATGACTAGTTCCTTAAAACTTGCCGTTTCTCAATATTTTGAACTTTTAGAATTTTCCAAGTTTTCTTCAGATTTAAATGAAGAATCTAAAGATACTTTAGCTTTAGGTTCAAGAATATTACCTATTCTTGTTCAAGCTCCGTTAAATCCTTATAGCCCTCAAGATGAAGTGCTTCTTCTCTTTTTAATCGCAAGTAAGTTAATAATGGAAATTGGAAGAGTCGAATGGATTCCTCTATTTATTAAAAAAATATTAAAAACTTGAAGAAAACACCCCCTTTATAGAGAATTAGCTTTAAATAAAAAAGTAAGCGCTTCAGCTAAAGATATTATGTCTGCTTTATTTAAGATGGAATATAAATCTTTCTTAATTTCTGTTAATAAAGAAATGCAAATTTAATTAATTTTTTTAATTTAAAGAAAAAGTTAAATTAGATAAATAATGTCTAATTTAATTTCTATTTCTAAAAAAATTAGAGATGTTAAATCTATTTTGAAAATAGCTGAAGCTTTACAACTGATTTCTTCAACTAAGTTAAAAAGTTATAAAGATATAAAAGAAAAAGGAAGAGATTATGTTGAAGGATTAAAGTTTTTGTTTCAAAAATTTTATTGTAGTTTTGAACATGATTACAAAATTAGTAATTCTAAATTCGTTTATATTGGCGAAAAAGGCCATAAAAGAGCTATGTGAATTGTCATTGGCACCGATTTATCCCTTTGTGGAAGATTTAATAAACAAATTCTTGATTTTTTATTAAAACAATTTCCTAAAGATGGATTTTTAATAGTTTTTGGTAAAAAGCTATTCAATTTAATGAAAAATACTTGATTGAAGAATAGAATTATTAAAAATTATTCTTCAGAAATTAAAGTTAGCGAATTAGTTCTTAATTTGGAAACAACAGCTAATTTGGCTTTAAAAGAATTTATTACTAGAAATTGTTATCACCTGAATATAATATTTCAGCAGTTTGGAAAAGGTATAAAAAATATTTCTTTACTACCCTTTACTGAAGATTATTTTGGAGAAGTTAAAGCTCAAATAAAATATAGTACTCACGAATATCGAATGAATCCTTCTGAGTGTATTATTGAATTATTTCCAGCCTATCTGGAAAGAACTATTTTAGAAACTCTTTTAGAGTCTAAGATAACTGAACATGGACAAAGAAGAGATTTAATGACTAATGCAGTTAAATCTGCAGAAGAAAAATTAGCTGAATATAAGTTGATTTATCAAAAAATTAGACAATCTAAGATTACTCAAGAAATTTCAGAAATTACTTCTGCTTTGAAATTGAATATTGGTAAATAAAAAATTAATTAAATTCAGAAATTTCTAATCTTTCATTAAAGTCTGTTAAATTACTTTTTTTCAAAATATCTTCTTTGTTTTTGCCCACTATAGAAGTTGTTTGTTCCCATAAAAAAGAAATCATTTCATTAGTTACAAGCTTTTGAAATCATTTATTTTTTAAGAGGACAAATATTCTTCTCATATTTTTAGAAAGTTCTTTTTTTAAATTATTGGAATATTTAAACTTAAGAGCTTGAGCTTCATAAATCTCACTATTTAAAAAATTCAATTCTTGTTTACTGTTAAGTCTCATATCTAATTCAAAATCTATATATTTAAAAGCTTTTTCCTCTATTAGGGGAGGGGTAGCTATATTTAAATAAATAGAATATTTATCTTTTGGTTGTAAAGTAAGCAATATATTAAATCAATGATCTTTTCAGAAAAATCAAAAAATAGGAAATTTATTAGTAGAGCTAGTATATTTTTTGGTTTTAAAATTAACTCCCTTGTTTTTTGTAGAAGGTATATCTATTTCAATTTCATTTAAAAATTCTGTTTGAAAGGGAGGTAGAAAAAATATTCATAATGAAGCATTTTCATAAATTAAATAATGATTTTCTATTGATTTAGTTAATGTTCCATCAAGCTTATAGGAGTGAATCATGAATTTTTTATTAGAAATTGAAATTTTTTATTTAGAAGTAACTAAACCTTAATAATTTAATATAATGGGGCGATTAATGGGATTCGAACCCATACATGCCTGGACCACAATCAGGTGTGTTGACCATTTCACCATAACCGCCATTATTAAAAAAGGGAAATAAAATTTATTTTAATTGCAAATTCTTTGTTAAATAAATTTAAATTTCACTTCAACCTTTTAAAAAATAGGTCTATTTTAAAAGTTTAAGTTTTACTTATATTCTTAAAAATATTTAAAAATCTTTTTAAATATTAATTAGTTAATGTCTGTTGAGGCTATTAAGAAAGAAAAAATAACGATGGAAGGTTATATCTCGCAAGTTTCTGGCCCTATTGTTGATATGGTTTTTCCTTCTAATAGCCAACCGGCTATTTATGAAAAAATAGAAGTTTTTGATTCTAAGAGTAAATTAGATGAAGCTTTAAAAGCAGTTTTTGAAGTTGCCCAGTTATTGGGTGATGGTAGAGTTAGAGCTATTGCTTTAACTCAAACTATTGGATTGTCTAGGGGTATGAAAGTGATAAGAACTGGAGAACCTTTGAAAGTTCCTGTAGGAATGGAAACATTGGGAAGAATGTTTAATGTTGTGGGGGAAACTATAGATAAATTACCAAAACTAGAAGGAACTGAAACTAGATCTATTCATGCTAATCCTCCTAAATTTTCAGATCAAATTGACAATGTTGAACTTTTAGAAACAGGAATTAAAGTTATTGATTTATTAATTCCTTTCGCAAAAGGAGGAAAAATTGGTCTTTTCGGGGGAGCTGGAGTTGGAAAAACAGTTATTGTACAAGAATTAATTCATAATGTGGCAAAACAACATGGAGGTCTTTCTATTTTTGTGGGAGTTGGCGAAAGATCTCGTGAAGGAAATGATCTATATCATGAAATGGAAAATTCTGGAGTTTTAAAGAATACAGTATTACTTTTTGGTCAAATGAATGAAGTCCCTGGAGCTAGATTACGTGTAGCTTTTAGCGGTCTTTCCGTTGCTGAATATTTCAGAGATGATCTATCAAAAGATGTTTTATTGTTTATTGATAATATTTTTAGATTTTCTCAGGCTGGATCAGAAGTATCAGCTTTATTAGGTAGAACTCCTTCTGCAGTTGGTTATCAACCAACTTTAGCTTATGAAATGGGAAAGCTTCAAGAAAGAATTACTTCAACAAAAACAGGCTCTATTACCTCTGTTCAAGCTGTTTATGTTCCAGCTGATGATTTAACTGATCCTGCTCCAGCAACAATCTTCACCCATTTAGATGCAAAAGTTGTTTTGGATAGAAAAATAGCTGCTTTAGGTATTTATCCAGCCATTTCTCCGCTATTATCTTCTTCTAATCTTTTGACAGAAAGAGTAGTAGGAGCTGAACATTATTGAGTGGCTAATGAGGTAGTTAGAGTACTACAAAAATATGAAGAGCTTCAAGATATTATTTCTATTCTAGGTATTGATGAATTAAGTGATGAAGATAAGAAATTAGTTTTTAGAGCTAGAAAAATTAGGAATTTCTTCTCTCAACCTTTCTTTGTTGCTGAAAAATTTATAAATATTGAAGGTAAATATTTGACAAGAGAAAATACCTTAAGATCTTTTAAAGCTATTTTGGAAGGCAAAGTTGATGATCTTCCTGAAGAAGCATTTTTCTTCGTAGGAGATATTGAAGAAGTTAAAGAAAAAGCAAAAAAATTAAAAGAAGAGAAATTTAAAACTTAGTTTGTTCTGTTATAAATTCTTTTCCCCTGAAGAAGTAATTAAAAATTATTTAAGTGAATTTTCTGGAAATACTCAAAATAAGACTCATTCAAGTTCAATTGAGTATCTTCAAAAAGTTGAAACTTTAAGAAAATCTGCTTCTTCCTCTTTAAATCTTTTAGACTCTCATTTTTTAACTTTTCAACATAATCAATACTATATCGAAAACTTAATTTTCAATTTTTTAAAGCTAGATAAAAATTGAATTGTTTTTACTAATGAACCAACTAATTCAGAGTTTGAAAAAGTTAATAAGATATACAATCTTGATGAGCTACAAAAGAAAGATAAATTTAAATTTGAAGGAAAGAAGATTTTAGTTTGGATTTCTAAATTATCTTTTTTTGATAAGCATTTATTCAGAATAATTAGAGAATTAAAGAAGGAGAGTTTATCTCCTTTTTATTCTTATTTGTCTTTAAATAATTTTTTTTATGATTTTTTTGAAAACAAAGAAATTTTAAAAGAAATATCTTTTATTTCTTTTGATCCTTCAGTTTTATTTCAAGAATATGGAACTCATTTCTTTTGATTTAGAAAAGAAAATTTGATATCTCCTATTTTTTTAGGAAGTAATGCCGTAAAAAAAATAGGATATAATAATCAATTTTTTATTAAAGAATTTCCCCATTCTTTAGAAATAGGAACTTCTAATTTAATTTCTTTAATAATGCTAGAAAGATTTTTCTATTTCTTGAATAAAGAAGGAAGTAAAGTTCTTTCTAATATTTTTTCTAAAAAATTAAACTTCAATTTTTTAAGTAACTTTAAAGAGAATAATGAACATTAATAAAAAAGAAAGAATTCTTATTAAATTAAGTGGGGGAGCTTTAAAAGGGAATTTAGATTTATATAGTGAAGAAAAATTACTTTCTTTAGCTTCCCAAATCAAAGAACTAAGTTTTTTATATGAGATAGGAATAGTTATTGGAGGGGGAAATATTTGAAGAGGAAAAGAGGAAAAGCTTAATTTATTGTCCCCTGTTGAAGGGGATTATATTGGTATGTTAGCTACTATTATGAATTGCTTTGTTTTTAAAGTAGCTTTAGAAAAAAGTGGAGTTAAAGCTAGTTGTTATTCAGCTTTAAATGTTGATAGAGTGGTTAAATATCATTCTCTTTCCTCGGTTGAAGAAGATTTATCTTCCGGAAAAGTAGTTATATTTGGCGGGGGATTAGGAGAGCCTCAATTTAGTACTGATAGCGCGGCTATCATTAGAGGAATTGAAATAGGAGCTAAAAAAATATTAATTGGAAAAGAAGGAGTCGCTGGAGTATATAATAAGGATCCGAATATTTATGAAGATGCTATTTTTTATGAAAAATTAAGTTATGATAGAGTTATTTCAGAAAATATAAAAGTATTAGATCATGCTGCTTTAAATCTCGCTAAAGAAAATAAATTACATTTATTAATTTTTAATCAAGAAATAGAAAATTCTTTTGTGAAAAGTCTTTCAGGTGAGATTGAACTTTCTGAAATTTTTTAAAACTTGAAAGATAATAAAGTTGAGGCTCCCCCACTAAAAGATTGATCTGCTGAATTAAAAACTGATTTTGAATATATTAAAAAGAGAATGCATGAAAAATTAGAAGAATTTGCCATTTCTAGATTGAATCCAACACATTTTTATTCGCTTCAAATAGAATTTGAAGGTAATCTACTGCCTTTATCTGAATTGGCTTTAGTTAATTTAGAGAAAGCTAGATTATTGAGCATTAAGCCTTATATACCTTCTCAAAAGTTATTCCATGAGATAGAAAAAGCTATTAAAAAAGCTAAACCAAACTTAACAATAAATATAAAGGAAAATGAGCTTAAATGTTCTATTCCTGAACCTACTCAAGAAATTAGAGAAGAAAAAATAAAATATGGTAAGCAAATAGTTGAAGATGCCAAAATAGCTTTAAGAAATAAAAGAAAAGAATTACAAAAATATTTGAAAAATAATTTGCAATCTGAAAATCAAAAACATTCTTATAAAGAACAATTAGATAAAGAAATTTCTAAATATGTTCTTGAATTAGATGAAAGTTGAAATAAAAAAGAAAAAGAGTTGAGAACTCTTTAGTATTTTTAGTTCATGTATGTAAATTAATTTAATTGTTTTCTCTCTGGTCATCGAATCAGGAGAAAACTCAAAGGTTAAAACACAGTTTTCATTTTTTTATTTGTTTTATATTGTTTTGTCTTTTATTGTCTTTGGCAAATATTTCATCTTTGGCGATGGCAAAAACAAACAATGATCAGGATCAATTTTTTAAGATTGGCGAATTACTTAAAAATTTTGCAGAAAATACATGACAAACACTATCAGTAGAATGAACGGGAAGAATATTAATTATTGTCCCTTCTATATTTTTCATTTATAAAAGTGTAGGTGAAATTTTTACTACTATTGTTAATCCAGCTAATTTTCATAAATCAAAAAAATACCAATTAATTTTCACTACAATGGCCATAGGGCCATTGTTTTTCACTTTTTTAAATAAATTATTTATTAATTCTGCGGAATCAAATGATACAGCTAAGAATCAATTTAAGATTGAAAGCTCTACTCATTATTTAGCTTTTCAATTGTATTTTCTTATTGGGAATATAGTTGCTTCTAAATTTTTCCATAAATTTTTAGTTCCCACTTTCGATTTCATTAGTACTCCATCAAAAATTGATGAAAAAGTATTCTCAAAACTTCTAAGATGACACTACTTAGGATGATCTTCTTTTTTCCTTCTTTCTTTTTTCCTTCCTATTTGAGTTCTTGTAATAACAATATTGGTAGTTTTTTCTAATAGCACTTTAGCCTTTCTCTTTGGGAGACAATTTGGAAAAAATCAATTCTCTAAATTTAGTATTTTTAAATCTGTTGAAGGATTTGGATGATCAACCCTTATTTCCACTGTAGTGTTTTCTTTTTCATCTGTTTCAATTTTTAGATCTGAATTTTTCGGAACAGGAATGTTTGGGTGTCATTGTAGATTTGGTTTTTGAATATATATGTTAGTGGGAATAATTTTTATTTCTTTAGTTTCCCATATAGGGGAAAATACTTTTGGAGTGTCTAAAAGACTTTTAGGTTATAAAAATTTTGGAAGACTTTTTGGAACTAAAATAGGAGGTTTTTGAGATAGATTTGATGGAATATCAGTTACTTTATTTTTTGTAGGAATTGCTGCTTGAGCGTCTCATGCAGTAGCCTTTCGGGATATTGGTATTAAATTTGTATAACCCTTAAATTTAAGGGAATTCCCTAGAATAGGGAGTTTTTAAAAAATCAATAATTAAATTTTTCATTTCTAAGTTATTTTTGGATTTTATTCAAGTAATGAAATTAAGTATTAGCTCTTGTGAAACTAATTTTTCTTTTTCATAATTCTCATTTAATCAATTTACAGCTCAAACCATTGCCTGAACATCTAAAGAGCAATATTCTGTTAAATAAGTTTGAATATTATTTCAAATCTTTTTTAATCTATCTGAATAATCTTTTATTCAATATTTAGGAGATAAAGATTCATTGGATAAATCTTTAGAAAATCCTTGATATTTAAAAATGAAAAAATAATATAAAAAAACAAATTGAGCGCCTCTACCTTCTTGTACATGCTCCAAAGAAGAATATTGTTTCATATTTTTTAGTACTTTTGTAGAAAGTCTTTTTAAACTGTGAGTTCCTTGGAGCTCACCTATTAAATTTAGTGATTTATTTTTAGAAAAGATAAATCAATCACATAAATCAATTGTTAAGTCTTTAATTAATAAAGCAAGAATAGAACTTGTTTTTTTCGAGAAGATGTCCATTCTATCTGAAAGTTTTTTAAGTCATTGAGTTTCGAAAGTTTTATTAAAAGCTATATACACTATTTTTTTTGAAACTTTTTGATATAAACTTTCGTAATTTTTTTCTTCTAATTCTTGTAAGCCAATCGATTCGATTATTGGTTGAGCTAATTCAAGAATACATTTCTCTTCAAAAATATTTGAAGAAGTTTCAGGATCAAAAATTAAATCTTTTTTTATAATTAGCTCTTTTTCCTTAAAGACTTGAAGCGATGTTTGAGTCAACATTTCTAGGTAAGATTCAAAATCATAGTAAACTTTTCATGTCATAGATAGAATTTGATTTTTTAATCTTTTTTTTCCTTCTTGGGAGAAAATAGAGCTAGAAGAAAGTTTTTTTCCTTCAAAAATTTTTTTAAAGAAATGGTAAGAAAGAAAATAATCAAAAGAATTACCATTTAAATTCTTTTGTAATTCATTTGATTTAAATAATTTACTCAAAACTAAAGATTTTTGAATTGGAATTATAGGAGAAGTTAATAGAGAATAGTTAGGTAATAAAAAAGAAAGAGCTTCTCTATAAGTTGGAGTATCTGTTGCAAAGAAAGAGAATTTTTCTCTTTCGTCTCTACTCTCTTTAAGAGAATCTAAAGAAATTAATTTAGTTCAATTTATTTTTTTAAATCATTCTGAAGTAATGTAATTTTCAGGCAATAAAGAAATTAAAATTTTAGCAATATTTTGCATTTTTAACATTTTGTTAATTATTTCTGAACTTAAAAGATCGCAGCTTTTTTTGCATTTTTCGATTTCTAGTTCTGTCAATGAATTTGTTGTTTTATGGTGCTCAAAATATTCTTCTCTTGTTAAAAATCTTGAAAATCAAGAATTTTCATAACTGGGATTATTTAAACCTAAAGCTTTAAAAATGGAAATTCTTTTACAAGGGGATTTTTTATTAAGGGTTTTAACTATAGGCAGTGTAAAAGAATAAGTTACAATTTCCTCTTCTTTAAAGGGCTTCCAAAAAATAACTAAATCTTGAATATCAAGGTGTAAAAAATTAGTTAATCAATAATAGTAAAAAGTAAATTCAGCTAAAAAGATATTTGCGGGCCTAAGAGAATAAGAAAATAAAAAACAAGAAAATTTGTTTTTGTAATAAAGTAAAGCTCCAGGGGTCAATTCAATAGGTAATTCAAAATTTTTTAGTTGCAACTGAATTTTAGGATTATAAATTAAAGCTAATTTTTTTGCTTCTATATTTTTTTTCAAAGCTTCTCATTTGTTTAAATCACCATCGAAAAAATAAATATTTTCGAAATTTAAATGCAAAATTTCTATTAATTTGTTTAGGAAAGCATCATAGAGCATAGATTCAATATTTTTATTTATTTTTTTCATAATAGTTCATTTTCACTCATTTTGAGTGAAATTTATTCCTAAAAAATTTATATTGTTATTGCAATCTTCTTTTTCGATGATGCGTTTTATTTCTAGCTCATTTAAAAAAGAAAATTCAATAGGTCTTTCATATGAAGACTTAAAGTTAGAGTAATTTAAAGTGAAAACATTTTTTAAATTTTTAGGAAGTGACAATAAAGTTTTCAGAAGTTTTAAATTAGTTGTTTTTGATTTTTTTCTTTAATTGTGAGCCAATTTTTTTAGGAATTGATAAATAAAAAGATAATTTATTATTTAGTTTTTTTCTCTTTTCATCTTTTTTAATTTGTTTTTCAATATATTTGAAATTCTCTTCTTTATTCTTTAAATATTTTTGTTGTTCAGCGAAAATTCAATGTAATTCTTTTGAATAATCAATAGCAGCTGTAAAACATACTTTGAATTTTTCTTTACTTTTGGGTTTAGGATTTTTAAATAATTCAATTTCTATTGCCTCTCAATCGGAAATTTTTTCATATTTATTAATAGTTTTGAAGCAAACTAAATATCTATTTCGAGAATTCATTTTTTTATTTTTAGATATTTTTGCTAAAGCTTCTCCTATTAATTTCTTTTTAGTCAATTCTTGAAAAGGCTTTTGTTTAGAATATTTTTCATATTCATTTAATAGATTTTGAAAATACGAATATTTTTTTGCAATGATATTTAAGGTATAGAGTTCCATTTTTTTGTGATATTCTTCTTGTTTTGGAAAGTTCATTGATTTTTTAATAAAAGGTATTTTTTTTATGAGTTTTTTTTTGATTTTTTCAGTTTTACTTCTTTTTTTTCCGGAAACGAATGATTCTTTTTGTTTTTCTAAAAATTCTTTATTTTCTGCGATTTGATCTCTTAATAGAGCAATATTATTTGCTCTTGTATAGAAAGTTAAATCAACTATCCTATAACCTTGTCTATTAGTTACTTTTAAATATTCCTTAACTAAATATCAAAGATCATTTTTATTACTTTTTTTCCCTTCTTTACCTTCTTTTTTCTTCGAAATAAATCAAAAAGCTAGAATGACTGTTCCAACTCCCAGTATCGGAACAAAAAGACTTGAAGCGAGATTGCCATGACTTGTAAAGGGAGGAAACATCCTCCCTTTTTTAATTAATTAAATTTTTTAAGCTTTTTCAGATTTATTTTCTTTTTTAATTTTGTCCTGATTTAAGAACAATTGATTGAACTTAATAGTACATTTGGATTTAAGTCTATTTGCTCTACCTTTAGTAATTAAACCTTTACTTTCTTTACTATCCAAAGTTTTGTAAAGAGACGATAAAGCTTTTTTCTTTTCTTGAAGTTCATCTACAGAAAGAGCATAAGAAGCTCCATTTTCCAAAGAAAATAAATTATTTATTTGCTTTTTAATACCTTTTTTAACTCTTCTCCGCAATTCATATCTAAACTTTTCTTTTGTAAGCTCTTTCTTCCTAGCTCTAGCTCTTGAATTTACTTTTTTATTTGAAGAGGCCATATTAACTAATTATCTTCAGAGAATAAAAGAGAATCAACAAAAAAATTTAATCAAACAATTTTGAAAACATTTTTTATTCTTTCTTCTTAAATTTACAAAATAAAGAAAAGCAATATATTCAGATTTAACTCCAAATATTTCTCTCATTTTTTCTTTTCAAATATCTGAAATTTCAATCAAATCTAATACTTTTGAATAGTTTTTTGAAATTTCATATCTAATAATCTCAGATAATTTAATAGCTAGAGAAATAAGTACTAAATATTTATCTAAGCTTATTCCCAATAAATGAAGATCATTTTGATTTTTATTTTTTTTAAGCACTAAAAATCAATAGGCATCACCAAAAGTAGGTAAATTATCTGGTAAATATTCTTCAATTAATTTTTTATCCTCTTTCTCTAATTCTTCATGCTCAAGAAGATAAATAATGGAACAATATAAAAAATCGATGATATCGCATTTAGAAAAAGTTCTAATATAGTTTCTTCAATGAAAAGTACATTTTTTCTCTTCTTCCTTTTTATATAGAAAAGAAGAAGTAGTTAGTAAAAAAAGAGAAACAGCTAGAATTCTTTCATGGTATTTTTGGAAAGCAGAATTAGCTTTATAAAAATACTTTTTGTAGCAAAAAGTCAAACTTTGATACATACTTTTTTCAGCAATTTTTAAACTAAAGAAATGATTTTTCCCTCTAACATGCTCAGAAGATTTATTATTTATTATTTTTTTCATTAATCTCAATTAAATTTTTAATATAAAACTTTAAATTTTTCAGGAAATTTTTCCTATTTGACCTTTTCTAATTAATTCAATAAATTTTTGTTCAGCTCTAAATAAAGACAATTCTCCTTTTTTTTCTAAAAATTTATATTTTTGAGCCAATTTTTTTATAAAAAATTCATAATTAAAAATATTTTCTTCATTTTTATAAGTTGAAATTAAAAATTTTATTTTTTCGGGATAATTTTTCGCAAGATATTCAAAAGCTCATTCAGAGCAATTTTCTTTAGAATCGGAAGTTGAGGGGAGAAAATTTAAAAGTTGAAATAATATTTTTAATTCTTTTCTTAAATTGGATGGAAAAATTCCTGGACTATCATAAATTATTAAATTAGTAGAAGGAATTTTATGTCTAGACAAAGTTCTAGTAGTTCCAGGTTCAGGAGATTTTTTAACTTTTTTCTTTCCTACTAATAAATTAATAAAGCTAGATTTTCCACTATTAGCTCCTCCCATGATTATTGCAGAATTAGTTTTTTCTTCATTTCTTAATTCTGCATGATTTATTTCATTAAGAATTAACTTAATAATTTTTCTTCTAGAGCTAGGTTGAAGTAAGTTGAAAGAATTTTTTTCTTTTTTTTCTAAAGCTAAATCGGCTTTAGTATAAATAGGTAATATATGCTTTTTAGGTCATCTTTTTTGAATTTCAGCAAGATATATTTTTTCCATTTCTGAGACCCTACTATCGATTAAAAGAATTATTAATGATAGATAGGGCATAATTCTAGAAATAGAATTAAAGGACTTATGGAGATGTAAAGGATAGTAGTTGTAATTTTTTGAGATATTTAAATAATTAATATAAGTTAAAATTTATTAATTTTTTTAAATAATGGGAGAAAATAGAATTTTTGAAACTCATATTCATTTAAGTTCTATTGACAATGATTTAGAACTAAAGCAATGAATTTCATTTGAAGCTTCTTTCTTTTATTTAAATGTAGCTACTAGTCTTGAAGAATCAAGAATAGTAATAAAACAAACTAAACAATTCTCTCAGGTTTTTGCAACAATAGGTCTTCATCCTTTATATCTACCCTCTTTTAATAAAAAGGACGAAATTATTGAAGAACTTGAAAAATTAATTGAAGAAAATAAAGGAAAAATTGTTGCAATCGGAGAATGCGGCCTAGATTTTTATAAAACAAAAGAAGAAAAAGATTGAGATTTGCAAGAGCTTTGATTAAGAGAACAAATCAAATTATCTATTAAATATAGTTTGCCTTTAGTATTGCATTTGCGCGATGCCTATACTAAAGCTTTAGAAATATTATTTGAATATCCTAATTTAAGAGGAATAATTCATTCTTTTGATGGCTCTTTAAAGGAAATGCAACAATTTTTGAGATTAAAAGGAGAATGATTTATTTCTTTTTCTCCTTTAGTATTTAGGAATTTTTCTAAATTCAAAACATTAATTAAATGAATTGATCTTAAAAAAATATTAGTAGAAAGTGATTCTCCCTTCTTATCTCAAAATCAATCAATCTGTAGGCCACTCTTAAGTTTGATCTCAGAATGAAAAAATTTGCCTTTAAAAGATGTAAAAAAAATAGTTTTTCAAAATAGTTTGCAAATATTACGTTTGAAAGTAGAAAAAGATAATTTTAAAGCTTAAAATTTTAATAAAAATGCTTTTTTAAAATGAAGCCTCCTAAGCATAAAAGATTTAAAATGATGCCTTTAATGGACCCTGAACAACCTTTAAGAGTTAGAATAGTTGGGCCTACTGATACATTTTTAACTGTTGATGCTTATTCAATTACTGTCATGTTAAAAGATGGATTAATGCAAATTAATAAGAGATATTCTTCAGTAATTGAAAGAATAAAACAAGGCGAAGTTAAAGTTAAGATTTCTAATTCTCCTTCTTCAGAAATTTTGAGATATCATGTAAGCTCCGGATGATTAATTTCTTCTAATAATTTGTGTGAGTTATTAGTTAAAGAATGTCAAAAAATAGAGAAACAAAATGGCTAAGGAGGTAGCAAAAAAATTCTTTTTAGACCATTTTCCTAAATATAGATCACAAATACGTAGTTTCAAAAAAATTCTTGTTGGCTTTTCTAATCAAATATTCAAAATAGTTTTATTAGATGGTAGAGCTTTTAAAGTGAGAATTGCTGAAAATAATCATTTGATTTCTAGAGAAAATGAGTTAGCAATCTTGAAATTAATAGAAGATCCTTATTTATTGGCTTATGACAAGACTACAGGAAATGCCATTTATGAATGAGTGGAGGGAGATCAGCTTAAAGTGAGATTTATTGATGAAGAAATTCTTTTAAAAGTAATTGAGTTGGGAAATAAATATCATTCCGTACCCAAAGAAAAATTGGTAGATATTGAAGAACATAAACATTTTGATTTTTATTCCAAAATAGATAAAGATAGAATGGAATATCAAGAATATTTTCCTATTTATAAAGAATTAATAGACAAACATAAAAATTTACCTAAAGTATTAACTCACAATGATATCAGTCTTAAAAATTTAATTCATTCAATTAAAGAAAATGGAGAAAATGAGTTAATTCTCATCGATTATGAATGAGCAAGAATTAATACTATTTATTGGGAATATGGAAATTTTATAAAAGAAAGTCAATTGACTTTAGACAAAATTGAATTACTTGCGCAATTGTTGAATTTGGATTTAAAAATCTTAATTGATTTTGCTTTTATAGCTACTTTTTATTCTTGACAATTAAGTTTTAGTTGAGATAGATCAGAAAGATTAGAAAAATATAGAGGAAAATTAATTTCCCAATTAGAAAGATATTTGGAGCTTAAGGAAGAAATTCTGGAAAAGTAATCTTTAGGGGCTTCCTTTCCCCTGAAAATTTAAAAAATTTTACTGTCAAGATTTTTACAACATGCTAAAAAGAAGAGAAAATTCTTTGCCAAAGATTCTAATTGTTGGGGCAACTAATGTCGGCAAATCTCAATTATTTAATAGACTAGTTGGAGATAAACATTCTATTGTTTTGAATAGAAAATCAATTACAAGAGATTTAATTATGCGAAGAGTTAATCTTAAAGGTTCTCACGAAGCTATATTAATTGACAGCGGAGGCTATTCAGAAGAATTAAGCCCTAATTTTCAAAGCGAAATTAATCAATTATTAATTAAACAATTAAAGGAAGCTTCTTTAATTATTTTTTTATTTTCCAAAGTTGAAGGAATTAGATCAATTGAATGAAAAATTTCTAAATTAATTCATAAAACTACTTGTTGCCCTGTTATTTTAACTGCTAATAAAGTTGATTCGCAAAAACAAGATGGGAGGTGGGAAGAACATGCTAATTCATTAGGTTTCGGGAAGCCGATATTAATATCTGCGGAGCATGATATCAACATTTATGAATTAATAGATAAAATCTGCAGTTTTTTAGAGGGGAAGAAAACTGCAAAAGAAATAGAAGAGGAGGAAAAAGAGCAGGAATTTAGATTAGGAATTATTGGAAGAGTTAATGTTGGAAAATCTTCATTAGTGAATGCTTTGTTGTCTGATAATGCAGTATTAGTTTCGCCAATAGAAGGGACTACTGTAGACTTAGTTGAATACAGTATTAATTATCAAGGGGATACTTATTTATTAATAGATAGTCCAGGTTGAAAAAAAATGAGAAAAGAAGGAGTTAGAAATGAAGAATTGGATCATCTTTGTTGAGTTAGATCTAAAAAAGCTATTAAATTCGCTAATATTCTTCTTTTTGTTATTGATTTATCGCAACCATTAAATTATTTGGATGATAAAGTTGCTAAAGAAATTTTTGATTCAAATCTTCCAGTAATGATTGTCGCTAATAAAAGCGATTTACTTGAATATTCTTCGTTTAATAGAGAAAAACAAATTGAAGAAGAATTAAGAAAAAGATTTTATTATCTCTCTTGAGCTCCAATAGTATTTATTAGTGCTAAATATTCCAAAAAGTTGGAAAATATTTTTAAAGCGCTTTCTTTAATTAAGGAAGAAATTTCAAGATTATTTTCTAAACCTAAATTGACTAGTTTTTTGGGTAGAGTTAATTTACTTTTACTGGGATCAAAAAAGAACATTACCTTAGATAATATCTCCCAAATAAAGTCTTCTATTCCTACTTTTTTAATTCAATGTTCAAATCCAAGTAATTTAACTACACAGCAAATGAGATTAGTTGAAACACAATTTCGAAATTACTTTAATTTGATATATTCACCGCTAAAAATTTATTACAAAAAAAGTTAGTGAATTTTTTATTTGTGTTAAAATAATTTCAGTAATGAACAAATCAGATATTTTAAATAGAATTTCAAAGGCTTCTGGCCTTAAGAGAGAAGAAGTTGAAAAAGTACTTAATGAATATCATAGCGCATCTATCGAATGCATAAAGGGCGATGGAGAATTTAGTTTTTTTGATCTTGGAAAGATCAAGATTGCTAGAAGATCTGAAAGAAAAGGTATGAATTTGTTTACTAAGCAACCTATGATTATTCCCGCTTCTAATGTTCCGAAATTTGTGGCTTCTAAAAAGCTAAAAGATATTGCTAAGATAGCTTCTATTTCCGCACAAAAAGTTAAAGGAGATGATAAATAGTTAATAATAAATTGACTAAAAAGGAATTAATAAAAGCGATTTCTGATAAAACTGGATGTACAGCTAATAATGTTACCGGCGTTCTTAGGGAATATCAACAAATAATATTAGGTGAATTAAAAAAAGATGGAAATGCAAGAGTTCCTTTGTTAGAAATGGGTGCTTTTAAAATTATTAAAAGAAGCGCTAGAACTGGTATAAATCCCTTAACCAAGCAGAAAATAGATATTCCCGCTAAAGAAGTTCCAAAGTTTGAAGCTTCTAAAAAACTTAAGGAATTTGTTTCTGGAGAAGAAAAGGATATATTTTCTTTTAATTTTTAGTTAATGTATTAGTTTGTCTAAGGAAGGGGGGAAAGAATCCCCCTTTTTTTTAGATTCCTCGAAGATTAGGGAGATTTTGAAAAAAGGTTCTGATTCACTTTTACTTTCGGCTAGTGAAGAAGAAATTGATCGTGCTTTAGAATTAATTGAATCTATGAAAGAGGATTTAATGAAAGTAATGAATATGCCATTAAATGATGATGTTGCTGAAGATTTTAGAGCTCATGAAAGTTTGACTTTAAAAGAAATAGAAGAATTTTATTCTAAATTCAATAAAAATGGAAAAAAGTAATTTTAAAAACTTTTAAATAGGAAAGACAAAACACTTAAAAGAAACAATTAATAGAGAAAAAAGAAAAAAACTTAAGCATATCCTTTATGGATATGACTGAAAATTACTGTATTTAATTCCTAAATCAGTAATTGTAGTTGAAGAGAATTGAGAGGAGAAAGTTACAAAAGTTTTAAAAAAGACTAAATGATCAAGATATTTTGCTACTCTTTTTAATACTAATTCCACTTCTTTAAAGAACTTGAGATATTCTCTAAAAAATTCAATTTATATAGAGAATAAAAATTCTACGGGATCTTCTAATTCTTTAATATCCCATTATCCTCCAATTTCCTCAACAATATACAAACTACTATCTAAAACAAAGGCATTGCATTTATTCACTTCTTCTTTAGATGAATTTGGAATGGGCTCTGCTGGAATATTCTGTAATGAAGGCATTGTTCATAATTTTCGCTCTCCTAGGAGAGTTGTAGGCGGATCTAGCTCCGGATCAGCTCATTTATTAGCTAGAAATTTTATTGATTTTGCGATAGTAACTGATACTGGCGGTTCTGCCAGAGTGCCAGCTTCATATAACTCAATATATGGATTTAAACCTTCCTTCGGATTAATTTCTAGAGAGGGAATTTTACCTCTTTGTACTCTAATAGATACTCCTTCAATTTTATCCTGCTCAATTTCTATTATTGCTAGAGTATTAAGTATTATTTCTGCCCCAGATCCAGCAGATTTAACTACTTTAAAAACCAAAAAGAAAAAATATTATCCCTTGAATAAAAGTCCAGAAAAAGATTTTTCTACTCCTTTGGTGTCAAAAAAATATAGATTTGTGGTTATTAAAGAAACTTATCAAACTGGAGAAAGATTTTTAAATAGAAGAGAAAAAAAAATTAGAAATCACTTCGGAAAATTACTTCTTAGATTGAAATATGAGCTTGAAGCGAACATAATTATTTCATCCTTGAAATGACCTCCACTTGATTTAACTGAACTTATATACAAAATAGTTGCATATAGTGAATTAGTAACTCATTATTTATCTTTAAATAGTATAGTTACTCCTTGAATTAAATTAGATGAATTTGAAAATACTTCTGAAGTTGAAGCAAAAGAAAATAGTAGGCTAACTCAATTAAAAGTGAAACAAGAATATATATCTTCTTCCGAAAAAGTTAGAGCTGAAATGGGTAGCGAAGTAAAGATTAGACATCTATTAGGTTTTTTCTTTTTATATAGAGATAATTATTTAAATATTTATGTAAAAGCTAGAAAAGTTATTACTCTTTGAAGAAAATATTTAAATAAATTATTAGAAAATGGAGAAATTTTAATTTCTCCAACCACAGAAGATATAGCTCCATTAATTTCTAAATATTCTAATGCTTACATTAAAGATTCTTTTCAATCTTTAGTTTTATTAGCTAATTTTGGAGGTTTACCGGCAATCTCAATACCTTGATTAAATTTCAAATCTACTTTAGATTCTTCAATAGTTCATGTGGGTCTTCATTTAATTTGTAGATATAGAGAAGATAAATATCTTCTCTCTATTGCTTCTTTATTAGAAAATAGCAAACTTCTTTAACTTTTGACTTCTTTTAGTGAATTTTCAGAAAAAAAAGATGTCCCGCAAACACAGCCCTTTTATAAATTAAAAATGGGGCTAGAAGTGCACGCTACCCTTATGTCAGAGAAGAAAGCTTTTGTTAATATCCCCATTGAATCTTCCTCTTATACCTCTTTGGGTCTTTTAGGAACTCTACCCCAAATTAATACAGAAGCTATTAGATTAGTTTTAAAGCTTTTTAAAGCTTTAAATTCTGAAGTTCCTTCAGAAGTTAATTTTGTGAGAAAATCTTATTTTTATTTTGATTTACCCAAAGGATATCAAATTACGCAATATCAAGAAAGAAATAGAAAAAAAGGATATATTTTTTTACCTAAAACTAATAAAAAAATTAATATTTCTGCTATTTCTTTAGAAGAAGATACTGCCGCTCATCAAAAACAAGGTGAAAAATATCTTCTTTTGGTTGAAAGGCTAGGAAATCCTTTAGTTGAAATTTCCACTGAACCTGAATTAAGAAGTATTGAAGAAGTAATTGAATGTGTTAAATGAATAAGATTTCTTTTATTTTTTTTACATATTTCTAAAGGTGAGTTGGAAAAAGGTAATTTTAGAGTAGACTTGAATATTTCATTAGAAAATGAAATAAATGAACCTATTAGTGGAAGAGCAGAAGTTAAGAATCTTGCTTCATTTAAAGCTATTGAGGGGGCTATTCCTGCAGTTCAGACATATTTTTTACAAAAGATAGCTGAAAATAGTGATAGTGTTTTTAATAATGAAACACTTAGATGAGATGAAAAAAAAGAAGAGTTAATAGTAATGAGAGATAAGGTAGAAGCTCAGGATTATCTTCTTGTGCCAGAAAGTTGCATTCCAACTATTAAGTTAAGTGAAAGGGAAATTGAAGAAATTACTAAAAATTGTGAAGCTAGTCATTTATTTAGTTTATTTATTTCCATTATGAAAAGTAAATTAGCTTCGAGAGAACAAGAAGAGCTTATAGAAAATTATGAATTTTTCTGAGATTGCTATAAAGTTAAAGAAGTTTTAGGTGATTGAGCTAATTCTTTTTTTGTTTTAAAAATTTTTAATTCAATAAATGGAGGAGGAGATAAAGTAAATAATTTAATATCTTTTTTAAAAGAATTACTTAAAAAATTGAAATTAAATGCATATAGTGAAGATTTCAAATTTAATAATTTAAAAATTAGAGAAAGCTGTAAAAAATTAATGAGTAATACAGCAAATATCAAAGAGATTGTTACTTTTTATTTAGATTCAGTAACAATAAAAGAAGAGGAAATTATTTCTTTTTGTGAAACTTTATTGCAGGAGAAAAATAAAAAACTAATTAAATTGATTGGTAAGCCGGATAAAGTTACTTCTTTTTTATTGGGAGAAATAAGAAAGAAATATGGAGGACAAATTGATATAAAAGGTATTAAAGAAATTGTTGATGATAATTTGACTTTATGAATGGGAAAATATTTTTCTAATTTATCATCTTCTGATGAAAAAGGAAAATCTTAATTTAAATTATCGATAAATATTGCTAAAAAATTTATTTAAATTAATATAGATGTCCAAGTTTATAAAAGGTTTAGGAATTGGAGAAGGGGTAGTAGTTGGAAAGGCTCATATCTTTAAAAAAGAAGAGTTAAATATTCAAAAAGAATCAGATTCTAATCCTGAAAATGAATATTATTTATTTCAAAGTGTGGAAGAGAAAGCTATTAAACAAATTGATAATTTAATAAAGTTGGCATCTGAAAATATTTCAGAAGAGAAAGCTGATATTTTCAGAGCTCATCAAGAATTATTAAAAGATGAAGAGATGAAAAATGAGATTAAAAAAGTATTATTTGAAGAAAATTGCTCTTTAGCTTGGGCAATTACTTCTGTTTATGACAGATATATTGAAATATTTGAAAAAATGCCAGACAAATATTTCAGGGAAAGAACTTCTGATTTAAAGGATTTGAAGGAAAGATTATTAACAATAGTTTTGAATGTGGATAAGAATAGTTTGAATGATATCGATAGTGAGTGTATTCTATTAGCTAATGATTTAACTCCCAGTGAAACTTCATTATTGAATAAAAAATATATTAAAGGTTTTATTACTGAAATAGGCGGCGTAACAAGTCATTCAGCAATTATGGCTAAAACTATGGGCTTTCCAGCTATAGTTTCCGCTCAACAAGTAACTTCATTAATTAAGCAAGATGAGATTGTAGCTTTAGATACTAAAACAGGCCATGTTTACTATGATTTTCAAGGAAAAGATGATTCTTTATTAAAAGAATTTCAAGAAAGAGAAAAAAGATTTGAAGCAACTAAAAAAGTGTGAGAAGAATATAAATCTAAAGATTGCAAAACATTAGATGGAAAAGAAATTAAGATTCTTGGGAATATTGGACAACCTTCGGATATGCCTAAAGTTAGAGAATTTGGGGGTAGAGGAGTAGGTCTTTTTAGAACTGAGTTTTTATATATGAAAAGCTCAGAATGGCCTTCTGAAGAAGTTCAATTTGAAGCTTATAAAAATACTTTAATTGATATTAGCGATACAGAATATTTAACAATTAGAACATTAGATATAGGGGGGGATAAATCTTTAGATTATTACGATTTTCCTAAAGAATTGAATCCCTTTTTGGGATATAGAGCTATAAGGATGAGTTTAAAGGAAAAAGAAATTTTTATTGCTCAATTAAGAGCTATCATTAGAGCAAGTTCTGATGGAAATATAAAAATTATGTTTCCAATGATTACTATTTATGAAGAATTTATTGAAGCTAAAGCTTTAGTTGAAGAGGTGAAACTTCAATTAAAAAATGAAGGTTATAGTGTTCCTGTGAATATACCTATTGGATTAATGATTGAGGTTCCTTCAGCTGCATTAATTTCAGATAAATTAGCTAAAGTAGCTGATTTCTTTTCTATAGGATCTAATGATTTAATTCAATATACAAATGCGGTAGATAGAATGTCTGAAAATGTTAATTATCTTTATCAACCTAATTCTCCAGGAATTCTAAAGTTGATAAAAATGGTAGTTGAATCTGCAAAGAAAGAAAATATTGATGTAAGTGTTTGTGGTGAAATGGCTAGTTCACCCCATTCCGCAGTTTTATTAGTAGGTTTAGGTATAGAAACTCTTTCTATGTCAGCCCCTTCTATACCAGTTATTAAAAGAGTTTTAAATAATTTGAGGTTAAGTGAGATGAAAGAATTAGCTGAAAAAGCATTATCTCTCTCTACAGAGGCTGAAATATTCAAATTAACTACTAAATTTTTAGAAGAAAGCGATATACTTCTTTAAGCTCTTTAATTTAAAAAGTTAATGCCTCTGTCAAGAGGGATTAGCTTAATAGGATCTCTTTTGTTGGCTCCTGCAGGATTCGGGACTGCAGCTCATTTTTTGAAATCTTATTACCGAGACATTATGAATTTTGAAGGAGCTTATTTCATAGTTGAAGCGATTACTGAGTTGTACGATAAAGGTATTCCAAAAATACCAGAAGAGGTATTGAAGAGTGCTAAAGAAATTGCAGAACAATTAGAGAAGGAGAAACAAAGTAAGTCACAAAATGGAGTTAATAGTAGTAGTTCTGCATCTTGAACTCTTTCTAGTTCTTCAACCAGCTCTAATGGTATTTCTCAAGATCAAACTCAAGGAGAAGAAATATTTAGCAATGGCGGAAAGAAAAAATATTGATGTCGCCTATTTGATTACACAGTATCAAAAAACGGGGGGGGCCGAATTGAAAATGTAAAGCTTCAATATGATCCTTATTGTGATTTATTTAAGATAATTACAATAAATTCAAATAGTACTAGTGAATTACAAAAAGCTTCTAAAAATGAAAATTTAGAAGATTATTTAAATCCACAAGTTTTGGATATAAAAGAAATAAATCAAAAAATTAATAAATTGGAAGAAGCTAAGTTAAAAAGTAATTCAGAGTTTCAAAAAGGGGCTTTTTATGTTTTAAAAGTAGATAAAAACAGTATACCTAATATTAATGTCAATACAATAATTGAATTATCGGAGGAGCCAAAAAATTTAAGTGAGAGATTTTTAAAACAAAAATATCATAAAAAAATAGCTGCTTTACGAGTTAGAGCGCCTCTTATTGGTGATATTTCCCAAAATGTTAAGTTTGAATTTAAAAATTCCTATCCTTCTTCTATGTTGTTAGTTCAGGAATTAAGTGATAACGTTGATTCTATTTTAATATCAGATAGTAATTTGCAAGCACAAGCTCAAGAAAAAGTTCCATATTATTATTTAAAGCGGCAAAATGAAAATTCACATTTAAATAAAGGGAAAGGATTAGATAATTTAAATGTTTTAAATATATGAGAATTTCCTAAATTTTTAATAGGTAAATCTTCTTCACCTAATTTAAATAAGCTAGACTTACGTTTTGCGGAAAAAATAGATTTAGATAAATTTGGTAAAAAAGATGAATTAAAGAGTTGATGGGGCGATATAACTAAATGGTTTTGGAATTCAAATCCTTCAAATCAAGGAAATTATTACTTAATTAGAACAAGTGATAGTTATTGGGATTATAAAATAAACGAGAAAATAGATTTATTTAAAGTTATGAAGCCAAAAAATGGTAAGAAAGAAGAGGAAAAAGAAAAAAATGATGAAAAGAAATTATCTAGCTTTAAGATAGTTGCCGGAATAATTTCACAACTTCCTTTATCGACAAAATGTAGTCTTGAGAAATTTAATTGAAAAGATAAATTAGCTTATCCTGAAATATTTTTAATGGAGATTGAGAGTAAAAAAAATAAAAATTCATTAAATCCTGAAGATAGATTTTGCGATGAAGTGAATAATAGCATTCCCCCTTCTTCCATAATTCTTATGGGATATAATTTGTCAGAAAAAACAGCTTAAATATTTATTTTTTAGGTTAATTTTTTTAACTTACTAAAAAGTTAAATGTCTTTTTTAAAAGGTGCCAGTTTAATAGGATCTCTTTTGTTGGCTCCTGCAGGATTTGGAACTGCAGCTCATTTTTTGAAATCTTATTACCGAGACATTATGAATTTTGAAGGAGCTTATTTTATTGTTGAGGCTATTACTGATTTATATGATAAAGGAATTCCAAAAATACCTGATAGCGTTTTAAAAGAAGCAAAGAAGATTGCTGAAGATCTGGAAAGAGAAAAAAGTAAGAATAGTCAAAATGGAAATACATCAAATTCAAGCTCGGGGGGGAGGGTTCTTCCGAAAGTTCAAAAGTTAATGATAATAATGAACAAAAACAAGAAATTTTTGGAGACAAGAATGGATTTTGATGTAGATTTTTTGATTACACTGTCTCTAAGGAAAAATCAGGAGAAATTGAAAATGTAAAACTTCAATACGATCCTAACTGCCAATTGTTTAATTTAATTCCTATAAAGCCGCAACAAAACAAAAATTTAGTGGAATCTTCCTCTGAAATGAAATTAAATTGGAATTCTGAAAATTATTTTAAGCCGCAAGTTTTAGATATAAAAGAAATAAATAACAAAATTAATAATTTAAAAAATGTTGAATTAAAAAATAATTCTGATTTTCAAAAAGGAGGATTTTATGTTTTAAAAGTTGATAAGAATAAAATACCTAGCATTAGGGTTAATACCCAAATTGAATTATCTGAAACTCCAAAAGAGAGAATTAGATTTCCAGAGCAAAAATATCATCAAAAGATAGCAACTTTAAAAGTTAAAGCTCCTCTTGTCGGCGATATTTTGCAAAAAGTTCCATTTAAATTTGATGTTTCTTATCCTTCTTCTATGCTATTAGTTAAAAAAATTAATCATGATAGCTCTTTAGTGAAAACATCAGGAGAAAAAAATTCGTCAAATAATAAAGAAAAGATTTATTCTTATTTTTTGAAAAATAACAATAAGACAAATCAAGACTTAAATTTACAAAAAGTAGGTGTTTTGGGAATATGAGAATTCCCTGATTTTTTAACTAGTAGTAAATCTTCTACATCAGATTTAAGTGGTTTAGATTTAAGATTTGCAAAAAAAGTTGATTATGCTAATTTAAAAGGAAATAGTCATAATAATAACAGTTCTTGGTTAGATATTATTCTTGGCAAAGAAAAAAATAAAGAAGGCTATTACTTAATAAGAACAGATAATAGCTACTGAAACTACAAAATAAAAGACAAAATAAATTTATTTAGAGTCGAGAGGAAAGAAAATCAGGAAAACCAAACAAATTCAGAAGACGCTTCAAAACAAGAAGAAAATTTAACTAATTTTGAAATTGTTTCAGGAGTTATTTCTCAAATTCCTTTATCACGGACATGTAGTCTTAAGAAATTTACTATTCAAGATGAATTGAAAAATCCAATAATAATTTGAGAGAAAATTCAGAATAAAGTGAGTACAAAAGGAACAATAGATCCTGAGGAAAAATTTTGTGAAGAAAATAATGAAAATATTTCCCCTTCTACAATGATTCTTATGGGATACAATTTAAAAAATAATAAGATTACTAAATAATTTTTTAAATGTCACTCTTTTTTAAAGTTTTCAATATTTTTGGATTAATTTCTTCTGTAAGTGTTGCTACTGTATTAACACAAATGCCTGCACCTATTAAAAAAACTGTAGAAGAAGGTTCTAAAAATAATAAGGGAATTTATAGTGTTAGACATCCAACAGAGCAACATTTGACAGAGAAGGAAAAGAAAGAAAAAGAAGAGGAGGAGCAAGAATGCTTGGATGATGTTTATTCAGTCATCTAATTTAATATAAATTAGTTTTTTCTCCCCCTTTTGGGGGAGAGGAAACTCTCTTATCTAATTATTTATTATTTCTGTTTTCTATTTATTTTTTATTCTTTGATATAAGAGTTAGCATTTATAGAGTTTTCTCATAAATTATTTTGCTTTACTTCTTCCAACAAAATAATAATTTTAGGGACTTTATGCCCCTTTTTATTGAAAAAATCAGTAATTATAGAAGTATTTGATGAGATAATATCTTCTTTTTTGAGAGTTACTGAAGAATTAGCGAGCAACTCTTCTGTATTTTTAGAAATCATTCTACTTAAATCTTTAAATATTTCTGAAGATAAAGAAAAAGACAAAGATCCAATAGTTGTTACTGGAGAAATGGAAAATATAGTTTTTGTTTCTAAGTCTAATGTAATAGAAACAACTAATAATCCATTCATGGCTAATTTAGTTCTTTCATTTAAAGTTTCTTTTCCATGATCAGTTAATTTATTTTCCATTACAAAATAAGGGAAGTTAAATTTTAAATGTTCTTCCTCTTCAGCTTTACTCACTACTCTATTCAATATTTTTAATTTTTCTCCATTTCTCAAAATGAAAATATTGTAAGAAGGTACTATTTTCAATTCAGAAATATTTCTTTTTAAGTCATGTAGCATTTTCTTTTCTCCATGCACTGGAGCCAAATAAGTTGGAGAAATTAGAGAAATTAATAATTGCTGTTCTAGTTTGGTTGCATGGCCTGAAGCATGTATTTTGCATTCAGGTGAATTTAAAAATAATTTGCATCCAGATTTATAAAGTCTATTGACTAATTCATTAACTGCTTGTTTATTCCCTGGAATTACATTTGAAGAAAAGATTATATTATCTGAAGGCTTTAATTGTATTAAAGGATGTAATCCTTTAGAAATATTATTTAAAGCTGAAGATTCTTCCCCTTGAGAGCCAGTACAGATAATAAGTAGTTTTTTGTCAGGAATTGTATTCATTTCTTGTGGGGTAATAAATACATTTTTTAAATCATTTGTATTTAAAATTCCTGCAGTTTGTGAGCATTTCAAACTGCTTTCTATAGATCTACCAAAAACTACTATTTTTTTATCAGCAGAATTAGCTAATTTAACTATTTCTTCAATTCTACCTAAATTGGAAGCAAAGAAAGTAATAATTATTCTTCCCTCAGAAGAAGAAATAATATTCTTCAATTCTGAAATAATTGTCGCTTCACTTTCATTAAATCCAGGTTGAGCGGCTGAGGTAGATTCACACAGCAATAAATCCACTTCTCTTCCCCCAATACTTATTAATCTTTGAAAAGATTTGCTTTCAATTTTGTTTTTTAAATCAAATCTGAAATCTCCACTAAAAACTAAAAATCCATTAGGAGTAGAAATAGAAAATCCAAAAGAATCAGGAATTGAGTGATTTACAGAAAAAAAATCAAAAGCAAAATATTTTGTGAAATAAATAGAGTCAGAATCATAAATTTCCATTTTAGGTATTCTTTCAATTTTTAATTCTTCTAATTTTTTCTTAATTAATTCCATTGCTAATGCTGGAGCATAAATAGTAGGTATTTCTAAAGAAGAAATTAAATGAGGAACTCCTCCAATATGATCTTCATGTCCATGAGTGATAAATAATCCAGTTATTTTCTTTTGATTTTTAATAAGATAATCCAAATTTGGTATCTCACCTGTTACTCCAGGTTGAGTTAATTTATTTCCAAATTTAATTCCAAAATCCATAATTACTATTTCATCTAAATGTTCAATACAATAGCAATTCTTTCCTATTTCTTCTATCCCTCCTATAGAGAAAAAATAGGTAGGATCTTTTTGTTTATTTCTTCTACATTCAAAAATATGTTGTTCTATTGTATGTAAAGCCATTATATTAGGATTTTCTTAATTAAAATACTTATTTTTTAAAAAACTTACTAGTATTTTTCATTAATAAAAGGGGAGGTATAATCTTCCCTCCCTCTAATTTTTTTATTAGTTTATAAATTTAAAAGAATTAATATGCCTCTCTTTCCAACAAAGTACTAAAAAAAGAATCTTTTAATTTATTTTTTTTAGCTTTATCTCTCAATTTTTGAATAGCTGCATTTTTAAATTTTTCAATTTCAGCACTTAATCCCTTTAAACTAGCAGCAGAATAATTTGCTCCTTTTTTGGCAGCTTTTTTAGCTGCTAAAACATTAGGATCTAATAAATCTTTAATTTTTTTATCACTCAATAAACTTACATACTTAGGATTTTTTGCAAATAATTGAGCAATTTGTTCGCTAGTATGAGCTTCTTGATTATTTAAACCAAAATGAAGAGAAAGAATTAAATATTCATCTTTCTTTAGTGTACTTTGCAACAAATCTTTTAATTTTTCTTCATGAATATTTCTATTTGCTATTCATTCTGGATTAACTTCTTCATTATCTTCTTTTACAAAATCTGAAAAATTAGAACTTTCATTATTAGAAATAGGTTTATCTAAGGAAACCAAATCAACATTAATTTTTTTAATTTCACTAATTTTTAAAGGAGTGAATTGTGTTCCATATTTTTGCATTTCTGAAGATAATTCATCTAAAGTGGGAGAATTTCCAGTTTTCAAAATTAATTCTTTTTCTGCTTTAGTCATTTTATTAATGACTTCCATCATATGCACCGGTATTCTTATTATTTTTGATTGATCAGCTATAGATCTAGTAATAGCTTGTCTAATTCATCAAGTTGCATATGTAGAAAATTTATTACCAAATTTGTAATCAAATTTAGTAATTGCTTTTCTAAGCCCAAAAACACCTTCTTGAATCAAATCTCCCAAATTAAACCCACAATTTAAATATTTTTTAGCTACTGAAATAACCAATCTCAAATTAGAAGTCATTAATTGTTTTTCAGCGAAACTTCTTTTTTCCGGAATATCCATTAACTGAGCTATCTTTTTTTCTTCATCAGCCGTTAGCATTCTTGAAAAGCACAATGTAGAGAGGAAAGATTTAGAAGAGTCGCTTATTTTATCTTTAGTACTCGAAGAATAATAGAATCTGAAATTAGAAATATTCTCATCTTGATAATCAAGATGAGCTTCTTTTTCTTCTTTAGTTAATTTATTAGTAATCTGAATTGAATGTTCAGTTAATTTTTTTGTGAATAATTCTCAAAAATCATCCGGAATCATTTCTTGGTCTTCTAATATCATTAATATTTCTTCTTCTGTTAATTTGTTTTTCCCTTTTTTAGGTTTTGTAGCTTGATTCAAAAATAAAGGAAAAATTAAAGTTAATAAATTTTTCCCTTTCTTTACTTTTCCCTTTTTAGAATTTGATTCCAAAACAAAAGATTTTTCAAAATTATTTGCTTCAGCTTTTTCTAAAGCTTTTAAAGCTAAAAGATTTTCTCTAATTGTTTTTACTTTTTTTTCATTTTTTTGTAGTAATTCATGATCTATTGCATTTTTGGCAATCTTCTTTTTAGTTGTTTTGGATTTGGAGGGAGATTCTCTTTTTACGGAGCTACTTTTAGTTTCTGATTTATTACTTTTTTTTGAAGTTTTTACTTTTGTTTTAATTTCAGAATTTTTTAAAGTATTTAATTTTTCTTTTTTCGCCATCCTAATTATTAATTAGATTTTTTTAAATAAAAATTAAATAAATTTGCTTATTATCTAAAAAAATCTATAAGTTTTTGGAATAATTTCAATTAACACTTAAATTTTAATGTCTTATTAATTAAAAAAAGTACTAAACAATATTAAATTCTCTTTGTTTTACTCTTACAAAAATAGATAAAAATAATTTAATAAATTTTATTTAAGGTTAGAAATCAGAGGAGCTATAGCTCAATCGGCAGAGCACACCTCTTATAAGGGTAAGGTTATGAGTTCGAGTCTCATTAGTTCCACCAATTTATTATTTAAGAATTAAATTTGTCAGATACTATATGAGATGTAATTATTATTGGGGCTGGACCTGCGGGGGCTACAGCAGCAATTTATTGTGCTAGATCCTGTTTAAATGTTTTGATTATTGAAAAAGCATTAGTAGGGGGTAAATTAACTAAAACTCTTTTTATAGATAATTATCCAGGTTATTTGGATAGAAGTGGCTTTCAATTATCAGATAATTTATTAACTCAATTAAAAGAGTTAAAAGTTGAAATTAAAAATGAAGAAGTAATCGAAATTACTTCTTCTAATAATAATTGAGAGCTAAAAACTAAAAAAGCTAATTTTTTTACTCGCACTATTCTTATAGCCACTGGAATGAGAGAAAGAAAATTAGAGATAGAGAATGAAACAGAATATTACAGTAAAGGAGTTTCTTATTGCGCCATTTGTGAAGGTAATTTATATACTGGAGAAGAAATGATTGTTGTTGGGGGAGGAAATAGCGCTTTAGAAGAAGGTATTTATTTAACAGCAATGGCTTCTAATCTTAAATTAGTGCATAGAAGAAGAGAATTTAGAGGGGACGAGATTTTAGTAAAACAATTGAAAGGTAAAGATAATGTGACTATCTTTACTCCCTATAAACCAAAAAAGATATTAGTTGAAAATGATAAAGTAAAAGGACTTTTAGTTACTCATGCAGAAACTGGAGAAGAATTGGAAATAAAAGGTAAAGCAGTATTTATTTTTATTGGACTTTTACCTGAGACGGATTTTCTTTCTAATCTTTCATTAGAAAGAGATGAAAGAGGTTTTATTATTGTTGATTCTGAAATGAGAACTAATTTGAAAGGTATTTTTGCCGCAGGAGATGTTATTAATAAAGAGTTAAGACAAATAGTAACAGCAATGAATGATGGAGCAATTGCGGCAATTGCTATAAAAAATTACATCAAATCTGGTCATTTTTCTAAAAATAATTAATAAAAGGTATTTAAATTTAATTTGTTTGTGAATCTAATCTAAAAGTAAGAAACTATAGAAAGTTCAATTAATATAGATAATAATGATTTACTTTTTATTGATTTAGGCTCTCAGTATAGTTGTGTTTTAGAGAGAAAATTAAAAAATTTAGATTGTTCAGTATTTAAATATCTTTTCAAGGAGGAAGAAATCCCTCCCGAAAAATTTAATTTTTCTCATTTTAAAGCAGTTTTTTTATCTGGAAGTCCTTCTTCTGTTAATGAAATTCAAGATAAAAAAGGTTATTCTTGATTAAAAAATGAGATATTGAATAATAAAGAAATTCCCATTATGGGAATTTGTTTTGGAATGCAACTGATTCACTATTTTTTTGGCGGAAAAATAGAAAAAACTATTTCTTTATTTGGAGAAGGAGAAGTAATAAGAGAGAGAGAACATCTTTTATTTTCAGAAATTCCAAAAAAATTTAAAATTTGGGGATCTTTTTTTGAAAGTGTTACTAAATTAGGTAATGGTTTTTATTCTTTAGCGTCTTCTAAAGAAAAAGTTTGTTTAATTTCCGCTCATGTAAGTAGGCCTATTTATACTATTCAATTTCATCCCGAATTGAATGAAACTGAATTTGGCACTCAATTATTTATGAATTTTTTAACTAAAGTTGCAAAAATAAATTTTCAAGCTAAACAAGAAACTGATTATAGATTGAAAAAAAATTCTATTCAAGTTGATGAGTTAATAGAAAAGTATAAAGAAGAATTAGAAGATGCTAAAGTTTTAGTGGCTTTATCGGGAGGTCTTGATTCTAGTGTATTAATACATTTAATTGGAGAAATGGTTTTGGAAAAAAACATTTATCCAGTATATCTTTCTACTGGATTAATACCTAAAAAAATGGAAGAAAGAACAGTGAACTATTTTAGTTTAAAATTCTCCAATTTTAAAGTAATTTCTTGAAAAGAAAGTATTTTTAAGGAGTTAAAAGGAATTACTAATCCAGAAGAAAAAAGAAAATTAATAGCTCAAAAATTTAAAACTACTTTTGATGAAATTTTTAAAGAAGAAAAATCAAAAGGAATTACTCATTTAGCGCAAGGAACAATTTATTCCGATGTAATAGAATCAGGAAAATTATCCTCAAAATATTCCAAAATTAAAACACATCATAATGTTGAAATGATTAATACAAAAAATTTACCTTATAAGGTTATAGAGCCTTTATCAACATTATTTAAAGATCAAGTGCGAGAATTAGGAAATGCATGTGATTTGCCTGCTTTTTTACTTTCTCAACAACCTTTTCCAGGTCCAGGATTAGCTATTAGAGTTATTGGAGAAGTTACTGAAGAGAAAGTAAATTTACTTTCTTCAATACATGACTTTATAGAACAAGAATTTATTGAGAGAAAATTAGGAAAATATAGTGATCAATATTTCCCTATACTTCTTTCCGAGGAAGCCGTAGGAGTAAAAGGAGATCAACGAGTTTATGGATATGCAATAGTTTTAAGAGCAATAAAAACAATAGATTTTATGAGTGCTAATGTAAGTGAAATTCCTTTAAATGCTTTAGTTGCGATAGCAAATAAAATTGTCTCAAAATTTTCTGAAGTAACCAGAGTGTTATTTGATTTAACTACTAAACCCGGAGGAACTATAGAGTGAGAGTAAAAACTCTCACTCTTTTAAGTTTTTTAAGTAAAACTACAAATTAATAATTTAGAATAGTTTCTACTGCATGAACTTTAGATTTTTTAGAAACTGATTTAGTAACTCTAACAAATCTAGCTTTTTTATGAAGTTCTAAAATATTTTTAGCTCCAATATATCCAAAAGCTGTTTGTAGTGAAGCTGTTAAATGTAATAATACATTTTTAACACTTCCCTTGTATAGTACATAACTTTCAACACCTTCAGAGACCCAATTTTTTGGGTCTGTAGAATGTTTGAAATATCTATCTGCTGATCCAGCTTTCATAGCACCCAAAGAACCCATTCCTCTATAGAGTTTTAACTCTTTTCCTTCAATCTTTTTTATTTCTCCGGGAGCTTCATCTGTTCCAGCGAAAAGATAACCTAACATTACTAAATCTGCTCCGGCTGCCAAAGCTTTAACAATTTCGTCAGTGGAGGTTAAACCTCCATCTGCAATTGTTAAAACATTTTTAGCTTTACATATTCTAGAAACTTCTACTAAAGAACTGAATTCTCCCGAACCAACCCCAGTAATTAATCTAGTAGTACAAATTGAACCTGAGCCTATTCCAACTTTAACAGCATGCGCTCCGCAAGAGATTAAATATTCCGCCCCTTCCGAACTTACTACATTTCCAGCTATTATGAAAATATCAGAAGAAATTTCTTTAACTTCTTTAATTTTTTCACCTATATTTTTTGAATGTCCATGTGCGGAATCAATAAGAATAATATTTGCTCCACTATTAATTAATTCTTTTATATCTTCTTTTGTAGTAGAAGCGCCTATAGCTACAGCATAAGGTTTATTTTCGCCGAATTCTTCTCTTAATTTATTTATTCATTCTTTAGCTGTAGATATTTTTAAATTTCTATGTAAAACTCCCATTCCCCCTGAAGAAATTAAAGCTCTAGACATTTCGTATTCTGTAACGGTATCCATAGCTGCAGATAAAAAAGGTAAAGAAAGTTTAAATTTTTCATTTAATGAAACTTCTAGAGAAACTTCATAAGGTAAGAAATCAGAATAACCAGGAACTATCAATATATCTTCAAAACCTAAAGATAATTTAGGATTCAATCTATTATCTTCCATTATTTTTGTACTTTTTTGTTCTTTCAAGTCAATCTGAACATTATTCTTATTTCATTTAGATTAAATGTTAAGTAATTTATTAGGCAATTCTTAATTTTTCTTCAGGATAAATTATTTTTTGTTTTGAAGGTCTTGATTTGGAGTAGTAAAGAAGAACATTTGGAACTCCCATTTGACCTATGTACATTAATACCATTAAAACTACTTGCCCCACTCAATTAGTTTTAGTAGTAGTTCCCAAGGAAAGACCAGAAGTTCCAAATGCCGAAGAAGCTTCAAAGAGTTTTTCATGTCTTAATAGATTATTTCCTCCATTGCTACTATTTGGAATAATCAAAGATGCAATAAGTACTAGCGCGGATGATAAGAAGAATACCAAGAAAGAATTTTCAATTGTTTGGCTGGAAACAGTTTTACTAAATACTGATAAAGATTTTCTCCCTCTCATTGTTGATCAAACTTTACCCATTATTAAGAAAAGAGTAATACTTCTAATTCCTCCAGCGGTTGAAGAAGGAGAAGCTCCTATGAACATTAGTATTAATAGAATTCATTGAGTTCTCTCAGTTAAACTTGTTAAATCAAGGCCGGAAAATCCTGAAGATCTAGCTGAAATTATTAAATAAAGAAGTTGTCAAACTTTTTCTCCAGTACTTAAGCAACAATGTTTAATTTTGTCTAAAGTTCTTCCGTTTTCACTAAATTCAGATCCTAAAACTGCCCCAGCTGCAATTACAGTAATTAAAAAGTGCATCAAAATAGAAATTTTGGTGAACAAAGAAAAAATATTTTTAGAAGATTTATGTTTTCTTTTTTTCTTACATCATTCTTTAAATTCATAAAGAACTGGATATCCAATTCCTCCAATAATGGAGGAAATAGAAAATATTATCGATAATATCACTCCTCAATTTTTGGAATAAGGCATAATGGATTTACTAGATAGAATGTCCAATCCAGCATTATTAATAGAAGAAACAGAATGAAAAATTCCATTTCATAAAGAATTTCAAAAATCTTTTTGAGATCCATTATTACAACTTAAATCTGGTGTTACAAAATAAAAAAAGAAAGTAAGTAATATAGCTATTATTACTTCACAAGATAATAGAATTTTTAGAGCAGACATAACTATTTCAAAAGAGTTTCCTCTGCTCATACCTCCTCTTTCGGAGTAAAGATTTAATCTTTCCTCAATAGTATGTTTTTTAGCTTTAAGGAAAAAGTGTTTAATAAACATTCAACTAGTAACTAGCCCTAAACCTCCCACTTGAATTAATACAAGAATTATTATTTTTCCTCATGTATTAAAGGAACAATGCAGAGGGTTCATTGTTAGACCTGTTGTAGTGAAAGCGCTGACTGAAATGAACAATTTTGAAAATATATCATTTTCATTTGTTGAGCCGTTTGAAGAGCAAACTTTACAACTGCCGTTTAATGAGATTCCAGGTATATTCAATAATCCAAAACCAATTAGCACTACAATAAAATAAATTCTTGAGATTCTTTGATAAATATTTTTTCCTACACAACATCTTCAGAAAATAGTTAATTTATTTGGTTTGTTTTTGGCCTGCGCTTTTATCATTAACTAGTGAATAGTAAGACAAAAATTTAAGGTTAAAAATGAGATTTGCATTAAAAAAACTTTAAATTTTTTCATAGGTTAGCTTCTTAATAATTTTTTAAATAATAGAATTATTGGTGAATTTGTAAAAATTATTTAAGTAAATTTGATAGGTTTAGTCAAAAAAAAGAACAATTTAAGGAGAGATTATTGTTTAATTGGATTAAGCAAATTCAATTATGAAATAGCAAAGATTTTAATGAAAGAGGAACAGGGAGTTACCATTTTAGATAAAAACAATGAAATAATTAATAGTTTAGGGGAAGAATTTACAGAATCAAAAAATTGTGATGCCATGAACATAAAAGAATTAGAAGATGCTGATATTAAAAACTTTGATTATGTAATAGTAGGAATAGATAATGTAGAGAAATCTATTTCTATTTGTTCTAACTTAAGAGAGTTAGGAGTAGTAAGAATATTAGCTAAAGCGCAAGATGAAATACATAAACGAATTCTCAAATTAATGGGAATAGTACATAGTGTTATTCCTGAATTGTGCATTGCAGAAAATTTAGCTTATCAGACTATGTTTGATCTAGAAATTGAAAGGCTTCCATTTGATAAGGAAGATACTGAAAGTGATATTTTTAGCACTAGACTAACTGTTTATAACTCCAATTTATGAGATAAAAAAGTTGGCTCTTTATTATTTTTAAAGGAATATAACGCTTCTATAGTGAGCATTAAGAGAATGAAAGGGGGAAGTATTATAATACCTGTAAAAGATGAAGATAAATTAGAAAGATCTGATACAGTTATATTAGTTACCAAAAAAGAATCCATCGCTAAACTTAAAGAAGCTTTTGTAAAAAATATTCCAGTGAATTTATTTGTTACAGAAACCAAAAAAGAAGCAAGCTAAAAGAAACTAAAACTCTCCCCCTAAAAGGGGGATAGAATTTTTTTAGGCTTTGCCTGCAGAACCAAATAACTTAAATTTTTCTTCAATAACTTGTAGAATGCCTTGATAACCATAAGCTAATAACTTTCTAGGATCAAAACCTTTAGCTTTCATATCTAAATCTTTTTGTTCTTCAATATATCTTCTAGTTTCTTTTGCGAATCTCATTTGCAATTCCGTATTTACATTTATTTTTGTAACTCCCAATGAGATAGCTTTTTTAATGCTTTCATCATCAATTCCAGTCCCTCCATGCAAGACCAAAGGTCTATTAATTGCTTTAGAAATTTCCTCTAATAATTGAAGATTTAAACCTTTTCAATTCGGAGGATAAGGTCCGTGCATATTTCCAATTCCCGCAGCTAACATTGTAGGATTTAATTTTGAAATCTCTTCACATTCTTCCACTTTTGCTTGTTCACCCATCCCTAAAACTCCATCTTCTTCTCCCGCAAGAGTTCCAACTTCCAATTCAACTGAAACACCTTTTTTATTAGCTAAAGAAATTATTTCAGCAGATTTTTCATAATTTTCTTTGAATTCAAGATGTGAGCCATCAAACATAATTGAAGAAAAGCCAGCTTCTAAAGCTTTTTTGCAGCCCTCGTAAGTTCCATGATCTAAATGCAGGATTATAGGGACAGTAATATTTAAGTCTTTAACCATTCCATGTACTAAAGAAGAGACAGTGTTATAACCACCCATATATTTAACTGCACCTTCTGAAGCTCCAATAATTACAGGAGAAGAAAGTTTCTGAGCTGTCATTAAAATAGCTTTAGTTCATTCTAAATTATTAGTGTTAATTTGAGCTACAGCATATTTCCCCTTAAAAGCTTTTTCCATAACTTCAAATCCACTTACTACCGGCATCTTTATTAAATTCCCACTTTTACTTGCGCTAATTTAATTACTCTTTCATTTAAGGTATAACCTTTACTAAAAACCTCAATAATCTTATTTTTTTTGTTCTGCTCGACTTCCACAGTCTCTAAACTTTCCATTTTTTCAGAATCAAATTCTTCATTTATTTTTGGAGAAATACTTTTTATATTTAGACTATCTAATAAAGCTTCAAATTGAGTTAAGAACATCTTAAAACCTAATAAATAATTCTTTACTTCTTCACTTTTAGCCTCAGCATAAATTACTTTTTCTAATCCAGAAATAATATTCACTAATTCAGCAAATTGATTTTCATAAATAAACTTTTTATTTTCTTCAAATTTTAGACTGTATTTTTCTTCTACCTGCTTTTCTCTTTCTTTAATTAAAAGACTTGCCTCCTCACTTTTCTTTTGAATAGCTTCTAAATATTTTTTATTTAATTCGTCTTTAAAAGTTTGTTCTCTTTCTTTATATTTATTAAGTTCACTTTCTAGTGAATTAATTTTTTTAATGTAAAAATCTTGAACTGTTTCCTGTTTTCTTTTTTTATTTTTTTTAGAAGAAGTTATTTCTTCTTGAGGTTCAACTTCCTCTTCATTTGAAATTATTTCTTCATTTGATTCAGCATTAGAATATTTAGCTTCTTCTACCATTTTTGACATCTAAAAAAACTAATTAAGAAGAGGAAGGTGTAAGTTCGCCATATTCTTTCTTGAAATTTTTATTTCATTCCTCACTTTCTTTAGGTTCCGTCAACTCTATTGATTTTATTTTTTCTAAATCAATATGACCTAATTTAGTTGGAGAGACTTCTATTTTCACATATAAATTGCCTGATATTTTTTTATTTAAAGGAATTCCCATTCCTTTAATTTTTAATAATTCACTACTTTTAGAGTTTGCGGGCAATTTAATAGATTTCAAGCCGAAAGGAGTAGGAACATTTATATATCCCCCAGTAATGAAAAGCAAAGGATTTATAAATACTTTGGTATATAAATTATTTCCTTCTCTAGTGAATATTTTAGAAGGACCTACTCGCACATTAATATAAATTTTTTGATTATCATAAGAATCTTTATCTTCATATACTAAAACATCTCCATCTTTAATTCCACTTCCTATAGAGATGGTTATTTTTTTCATTTCTGAAATATATCCTTGTTTTTTACAAGTTGCACAACTTTTAGTAATTTTTTCTCCTGTACCTCCACAATATCTACAAGTGACTCTTTGTTCTATTAATCCAAATAATCCTTTAGCTCTTAAAACTTCAAATCCATGCCCTTTACAAGCTGTACAATTACTAATAAAGCTTTTATCCCCCTTAAAAGCTTTATTTCCTTTACATTCTTTACATACTTGATTAGATTTGAAATTTATGTCATACTCGCAACCAACAATGGATTGTAAGAATGAAATGGTAATGTATTTTTCTGTAGTTCTTGATTCTTTACTTTTTTTATTAGTTTCAGTGGCGCTTCTAAAAGTTGTGAAAAAATCTTCTTCATCCCCTTGTCTTGAGAAAAAGCTATTGAAAATATCAAATGGATTGGAACCATTCTCAAAGCCTCCTGTTCCATCAAATGAAGAGGCGCCGAATCTATCATAATTTGATTTTTTTTGCGGATCTCCTAAAACTTCATAAGCTTCATTAATTTCTTTGAATTTTTGCTCAGCTCCAGCTGATTTATTTATGTCCGGATGATATTCTTTTGCTAACTTTCTATAAGCTTTTTTAATTTCATCAATACTAGCATTTCTATCTACTCCTAGAACACTATAATAATCTGAGCTCATCCTCTATTTAAAGAGAATAAGTCTAAAAAGACTTATTTACGATCTCCCAAAAATCCAGGAATTTCTTTCAATAAATGTTTAGGTAATGGTTGATAATGAGAAAAGCTCATTGAATAAATACCTCTACCCTGAGTTAAGGATCTCAGAGTGGTTGCATATCCAAACATTTCTTTTAGAGGTATTTTACATTTAATGGAACTGGAAGAGGAGGATAATTCAGTTGAAGTGATTAATCCTCTTTTAGAAGTTATATCTCCCATTACAGTCCCAAAATATTGAGGTGGAGAATTTACTTCTACTTCCATAATAGGCTCAAGTAAAATTGAATTACATTTTCTACTTGCTTCTTTTAAAGATAATGAAGCAGCTATTTTGAAGGCCATTTCATTGGAGTCAACTTCATGGAAAGATCCGTCATAAAGAGTAGCTTTTATATCAATAATTGGATAACCCGCCAACTGTCCAGCCTTCATAGACTCTATTAAACCTTCCCTAATAGACTTAATGTATTCTTTAGGGATTTTTCCTCCAACAATTTTGTCTACAAATTCAAACCCTTTTTCCTCATTAGGTTCATATTTAATTCATACATGTCCATAATTACCCCTACCCCCAGTTTGTTTAATATATTGACCTTCAATCTCTGCAGTAGAAGTGAAGGTCTCTCTATAAGCAACTTGAGGGGCACCTACATTAACTTGAAGTCCAAACTCTCTCTTCATTCTGTCTATAAGAATTTCTAGATGTAATTCTCCCATTCCTGAAATAAGAGTTTGACCAGTTTCATGATTTGCAGAAATTCTAAATGTTGGGTCTTCATCTGCTAATTTTTTTAGAACAATAGATAATTTTTCTTGGTCTGATTTAGTTTTAGGCTCTATAGCCAGTGAAATAACTGGATCTGTGAAAACCATTTCTTCAAGCAAAAAGTTGTCGTCGGGACAACTTGTTAAAGTATCTCCTGTCTTTGTAGACTTAGGACCTACTAATGCACAAATTTCACCAGCTCCAGCATATTCTATTTCGGTTTTATGGTTTGAATGCATTTTCACCAATTTTCCAACTCTCTCTTTTATTTCTCTGGTGGAGTTGTAAATCATAGAACCTTTTTCTAATTTACCTGAATAAATTCTCGCGAAGGTTAATCTACCTACAAAAGGATCAGTAGCTATTTTGAAGGCTACTGCCACTAAAGAAGAGGAAGTTTTATTTTCTATTTGTAATTTTTCTCCTCCTCTAGTATAGGCAGTAGTTGTAGGAATGTCAAGAGGACAAGGTAAATAATCTACTATAGCATCAAGAAGAAATTTAACTCCTTTGTGTTTAAAAGAAGAGCCGCAAAGTACTGGAAAGAATGTTCCTGTTAAAGTTGCTTTTCTAATGCAACTTTTTACCTCTTCAACACTTACTTCTTCGCCAGCTAAATAACGTTGAAGAACATTATCGTCATACATTAAAACTTCATTTAAAAGAGTTTCTCTTTGAAGTTTTACTTCATTAAGTAAATCTGCGGGGATTTCTATTTCTTCGAAATTGTCTTCCTCCCCTTCTTCAAATTTATAAGCTTTTTCCTCAATTAAATCAATAATTCCCCTAAATTCAGATTCATTTCCAATATTTCACTGTATTGGAGAAAAATTAATATTCAACCTCTCTTTTAAAGATTTCATAGAAGAATTGAAACTTGCTCCAATCTTATCCATTTTGTTGCAAAAAATAATTCTTGGAACATTGTATTTATTTGCTTGTCTCCAAACTGTTTCAGTTTGGGGTTCAACACCCATGGCGCCATCAAGCACTACTACAGCACCATCTAATACTCTTAAAGATCTTTCAACTTCTACAGTAAAATCAACGTGCCCAGGGGTATCAATTAGATTTAAGGTATATCCTTTCCATTCAGTAGTGGTTGCGGCGGAAGTAATAGTAATTCCTTTTTCTCTTTCTTGTTCCATCCAGTCCATTGTGGCACTCCCTTCATGAACTTCCCCCATTTTATGTATTTTTCCTGTGTAATAAAGAATTCTTTCGCTAGTTGTAGTTTTTCCAGCATCAATATGTGCCATAATTCCAAAATTTCTTAGTTTAAAAAGTCTTAACTCATCTTTATTAAGCTCTTTACTCATTACTAAACTTTAAGCCCTGTAATAAGCGAAAGCTTTATTACTTTCCGCTGTCTTAATAACTTCTATTTTTTTCTTTATAGAAAGGCCCGTATTATTTGAGGCATCTATTATTTCCGCGCAAAGAGCATCAATAATAGTTCGTTCATCTCTTTTTCTACTAAATCTAATTATTCATCGTAAAGCTAGTGTTTCTCTTCTTTCAGGAGTTGATTCTACAGGAACTTGGTAGTTAGAGCCTCTAACTTTTCTAGTTTTTAATTCAATACTTGGAGCAACATTTTTTAGGGCTAATTGAAAAACTTCTAAAGCAGGTTTTCCCGTTCTTTGCTCTATTTTTTCAAAAGCCCCATAAATTATTCTTCTAGCCAGTTGTTTTTTTCCATCTCACATAACAACATTAATAGCTTTAGAAACTAGTGTGGAATTATATTTCGTATCTGGAAGAATTTTGTGTTTTTTTAATTTTCTTTTTTTTCTTATTTTCTTTTAATTAATTAAGCTTTCTTTTCTCTTTTAACACCATATTTTGATCTTTCTTTTTTTCTTTTTTCTACAGGAGCTGTATCTAATTTACCTCTTACAATGTGATACTTAACTCCCGGCAAATCTTTAACTCTGCCTCCTCTAATCATGACAACATGGTGTTCTTGAAGATTATGTCCTTCTCCAGGAATATAAGCTAACACTTCATGATTATTAGAAACTCTAACTTTAGCGAATTTTCTAAGAGCTGAATTAGGTTTTTTTGGAGTCATGGTAGAAACTTTTAAACAAACAGCTCTCTTGAAAGGATTTGGTCGTTTGATTGGTTTTTTCTTGAGAGAGTTTCAGCTCTCTTGAAGAGCTTGAGACTTAGATTTCTTCTTCTTTCTCTGTCTTCCGTATTTAGCTAACTGTGTTAGAGTTGGAATTACCTAATTAAATCTCTTTTTCTATCTATTAATGCCCGTTATTAAATATTTAATAAAAAATACGATGAATTTAAAATTTTTTAATTTTAATTAAAATAGATAGCTCACTAAAGACAATTTTAGATTTTTATTTTATTTTGTTAATTTTTTTATATTTTTCATTAAATATTTAATAAAAATTTCTTTATTTTTTATGCTTTTACTTTTATTACTTAATTAATACTCTCTAAGTATTAATTTTTTTTGAAAAACTTTTCTCCCTAGTGTATTTTTTTCTGGAGCTCTAGCTATTTTTGCAGCTAAAGTTTGATTTCCAGTTATAGATGGAAAAGCTAAAGAAGAGATTGAAAAACTTAAAAAAGATAAAGAACAAAACAGTGAAAATGAGCAGTCTAAGGTTGTTTCCCGAAATGACGTAAGCAGCTCTCAGTAAATAGAATAAGTTAAAAATTTATTAGAAATTTTTAATTTCTTAAAAAATTAATCTTTTTTGAAAGATGTTTTTATTAAGTGCCGTTTGTTCTGGCGGTTTAATTGCATTTGTTGTTGTTAAAGCTTTTAAAGGAATAAAAGAAGCTACAGAAAAAGAGGCAAAAGAAAAACAAACTGCCATAACTCAATCAAATCAAATTTCTGTATCTGGTTAAATAAAAATAAATTAAATGAATGAACATTTATCATATTGATTTTTGAATTTAAATTGAATTTAAAATATCCTTAAAAATTAGAAATGACTATATCATTAAATAACTAATAGTAAATTAGTTAGGTAATAGATATAAATGTTTAAAAAAGATTGTGTTTTTTGCCAAATCTCTTCGGATTTGGAAAATAACGATAAAGTATTAAAAAATGGAAAAAAAGTTTTCCTTCTTCCCGATATTAAACCTATAAGTCAGGGACATGCTTTAATAATCACTAAAGAGCATTTTTCAGATTTATCTGCTTCTTCCGATGAAGCATTAGAAGAAGCTATTATCTTAGCTAAAGAATATGCTAATTCTTTATTAAAAAAACATCCAGAAATTAAGGGATTTAACTATATTTCTAATCAAGGGGTTGAGGCCAAACAAGTTGTTTTTCATTTTCATTTACATGTAATTCCTAGATGGTAAATCCTAAGAAATTTAAAATTTAATAAGATTTAATAGTATTTTTTAGTTCTTTGAGAATTTAAAAGTTTCAGAGACTAATAATTTTTTAAAAATTTTTAAAAAAAAGAAGTTAAAAATTAAGAAGTAATGTCAGAGGATTCCAAGAAAAAGGAAAAAGAAGTAACTATTACCTTAACTATTAAGAAGAGTTTGTATGACAGCATAGTTAAACAATTTGAAACTCTTAAAGAAAAAGATATAGAGGGCTTTTCAAGTGTCAAAAATATTGAAGAATTCATTGTGTTTTATTTGAAATGATTATCCAATGAAGGAGATCATTTCAAAGAATTAGAGAGCAAAATGCAAGACATTTTAAATGTGCTTAAAGATAGAGGAATTGATTTATTAGATGAGTTAAATATGGGTTCAAAAATTTTTAAAAAAATTAATAAACCAAAGAAGGAGGAAGATGAGGGGGAAAAAAAGAAAGAAGAAAAAGTTCAGAAGAAAAGTTTTCCAGACAAGGTAAAGAAGAGTTAATTATTAACTAAATATCTAAATAGTTTTAAGAGTAAATCGGAATTTAATTCCGAATTTACTTACAGTTTCGAGATTTGTTTTCGGGTTTTTGTCAATTGTTTTTTATATGGTTTTTTTATTGAAAGGATGAAAAAATCAAGAGTCAAAAGGAATTACAAATTTTTATAACCCTTTCTTCACTTTAGGATTTTTAACTCTATTTTTTTCTCTTATAACTGATTGTTTTGATGGTATTTTAGCAAGAAAATGACATTGTGAATCCAATTTTGGAAAGTTATATGATCCTTTAGCTGACAAGCTTATTGTTTCTAGTTTTTTAATACTTTTTTCAACTAGAAATATTGTTCATTGATTAATTCCCTTTCTCTCTATTACTAGAGAAATTATTGTAGAAATAGTTAGATATAAACTAAAAAAAGTTTATGTTATATTACAAGCGAGTAATACAGCTAAATATAAAACTGCTATTCAATTTGTAGTAATATTCATTATTTATCTTTTTTTCTCCTATAGCAATAATGTCTGGGGAGATATTTTATTTATCCCTTCCTTATTATTTAGCTTTCACTCTTTATCTAAATATTTACAAATTTATTGAAAATATTATTAGTTTTATAAGTTAATGAGTTGAAATACTAAAGATATATGAGTTGTTGTTATTTCTTTATCTACATTTCTTTTACTTTTTTATTATGTTTCAATTGAAAGAGTTTGATTTAAAAAATATGTTTGAAAGCTTTTCAGAAGAAAAAATATTTCTGATTCAGAATTTGAAAATTTTGTTTATCACTTCGGAGAAGTATTATTTAAATTCTCCAAAAGGAAAATAGGCGCTCTTATAGTTATTGAAAAATTTCAAAATCTACAAAAATATATTAGTTTAGGTTATGAGGTTAAATCAAAATTTTTTCCCGATTTTTTATACAATATTTTTTTTAATAAAGCTTCATCAATGCATGATGGAGGGGTAATAATTAGAGGGATGGAAATTATGTCTATTTCTTCTTATTTTCCTATTACTTCAGATAAAAATATTCCTAATGAATATGGCTCTAGACATAGAGCAGCTATGGGAATTTCTGGAAGAACTGATGCATTAGCTTTTTTAGTTTCAGAAAGTAGTGGAAAAATAATGATTTCTCAGGATGGAAAAATTAATAGTTTGGATAATAGCAATATAAATCTTTTGATTAAAAAATTAAAAGAATTACTTTCTTTTTATATAGAATAGATAGGGTTATTTTTTCTCTTTAAAATCTTTTAAATAGAGGGGATAGTTAGTGTTGATGGAGGAAGATAGGCGTACATGACAAGAAAAGAAATCTTTCTCTCCTCTAAACATGATCGTTTATGTAATAAATTATTTGTAAAGCTTTCTAGAGCTTATGAATTTAGAAATTATGCTGCTATTAAAAGTCTCATTAATCATAACTCAATATCTGTTTTAGTTAGAGCTTTAGAAAAGCTCTCTAACTACGAATTAATTAATATTGCAATACTTGCTTTAGAGCAAGATAGAATGAGAGATTTTTTTCTCTCTTTTTCTGATGCTTATAAATTGGGAATTTTGAATACCATGAGACCTATAATGCTTTCTAAATTGCTTGCGCAAATGCAAGCAGACCAAGTAGTAGAGTTACTTTCTATGGTAGATAGTAATCTTTCGAAGAAAATTATTTATCTAGCTTCTCCAGAATTAAGAAAAAATGTAAGCATAATTAGTAATTTCTCTCATTCCCAAATAGGGAGTATTATGAATACTAGCGTTTTGACTATTCCAGAAAATTTAAAAATATCTCAAGCTTTAACTTATATAAGAAAAAGGAGACATAGATTGGAGCTTCATAATGAATTATTTGTAGTTAATTTATCTAGAGAAGTAGTAGGACTTATTACTTTGCAAGATTTATTCTTTAGTCCCAATAATTCTTTAACTATTCAGGAAATTATGGAAAAAGACTACATAACCTTTCCAGCTACAAATCAAATTGGTGAAATTATTGATGCTTTCCAAAAATATCCAGTTTCATCTATAGCTGTATTAAATGAAAGAAATCAAATATTAGGAGTAGTAAATAATAAGGATATACTTCCAGAAATTGTTGAAGAAAGTATGGAAGATGTTTATAAGTTTTATGGAATTGTCAATCTTACACATTCTTATATGAAATCTACAACTTGAGAAGTTGTAAGATCTAGACTATTTTGATTAATTATTTTGCTTTTTGCTACCACTCTTACAACTTTCATAATTGAAAAGTTTGAAAAAATGGGAATGAGTTGAACTTTTGGATTATCTTCAGCGATTTTGGTCCCTTTAATTCCTTTAATAACTGACATGTGTGGTAATTCAGGTAGCCAAACAGTCGCCTCGATAATTCAATCTTTTGCAAGTAATGAACTAAAAGGTAGTGATTTTTGGCAGGTATTTAAAAAAGAATTAAAAATTGCCATTGCTGTCGGAGGAATTGTTTCATTAATGAATTTTGCTAGATTATTAGTATACTATAGTATTTTTCCAATTGATACCTCAAGAATTGGAAAAAATCAAGAGGCATTAACCTCAGCTTCAATATTAACTGCCGCCTCCTCATCTTCTAGTGTTAATGATAAGAGTTATAATCCCAAGTGACTGGGAGTTGTAGGCTCTTTCGTTTCTTCTTTATCTTTGTTTTTTGTAATTATTCTTTCTAAACTTCTAGGTGTTGTAATTCCTTATATTGCACATAAATTTAAAAAAGATCCTGCAGCCTTAACTACTCCAGTTTTAACTACAATTCTAGATGCAATAGGAGCCTTAATATTTTTTGCCATAGGTATATTGGTGATTTATTCCAGTACTAATTTGTTAATGAATAGTTCTCCAGTACTTGCAAATAAGGCTTCTCTTTCTAATTTGTCCATTTTTTCTTAATTAATCTCTTAGTTTAATGGGATTTTCTTTCAACTATCCGCATTTTCACTTTAAAGAAAGAAAGGAAAACATACTTAAAGATGTAGAAAAAAGAGAAAGAGAATTAAAAGAAGAATGATTAACTAAATCTTGTGGCTATCAATTAGTTTGTAATCAAGATTACAAATTAAGTCCTGAAAATTTTAGCTCTTCATGAGCTAAAAAAATATTAAAAAATTTAACACTGTGTATTTTTTTTGCAGGAGTTCCAATTTTTATCTATATTTACAAAAAAATAAAGGGAATAAATTATTTAAGTACTTTAAAGGAATTAAGTTCTATCGATAAAAGAAAGAGAGAAATGTTAGAGGCTAAAAAATATTTCGAAAATATTGAAGATAATGAAAAATCTTTTAAAGAAAGTAAGGAAAAAGAATTAGAAAATTGATCAGAAAAAATTATTTCTTATTCTTTAGCCACTCTTCCATATAGTCAATATGAAGAACAAAGAACAAAGAAACAAGATCCGTATATGAAATTTTTGCACATTTATGCTTTTTGTATCGCTCTCTTTTTGACTGGAGGTTTAATTATTTTCTATATCCTATATAGAAAATGAAAAGATCCTAGATATAGGTTTTTAGAAAGTGCCGTTACAAAACATGTGATAGAGCAAACTAAATTTGAATATTTACTTCAAGATCTAATTCATAAAAAACATGGTTTTGATATTTTGGATAATTTGTCTTTTTGTTTTTCTAAAACATTAGGGGATATTTCTACAGAATCTTATTTAAGAACAAAGTTTTATTTAATTCCTTTTTGAAGAGCTTTCTTCTTTTTCTTTTTAAATTTGATAACATTAGGTCTATTTCAACTTTGAACTTCTTGACTTTTAACTAAGAAGAGTTTTAAAACTAAGAAAAATTTCTATAAAAATTGATTATTAAAGAAAAAGAAGGAAAAAGAAATTGTAACTCCTTTAAAACTATTTAGAAAGAAATTGTTAGGGAAAACTTGTCTTTATTTCAAAAAAGTATGAATTGATTGATATTTTTCTACTTTTATTTCTCAAATTAATAATATGGCTATTACTTCTAATTTTTTTAAGCCTAGAGCAAAAGTAAAAAATCTTAATTGATCTTTAATGTGAATGTTTACTTCTCCTTTAACTAAATGAGTGATTAATTTAATTCTGTTATTAATGACTTATACATTTCTATTGGTTTGAAGTTTTAGTGGTGGATTTGTAGTGAGTTATTGAGCTTTTATTCCATTTGTTTTGTGCGCAGTTGCTTTTGTAATTCTACTAGGATATCATGTAGCACTAGTAATTTAGTTAGTTTTTATTTAAAAAATTGATTAATTAATTAACATAAGAATTAATTTTTCTCTCCCTTCATTAGGGAGAAGATATTTTTTAAGAATATTTAGTAGTCTAAACTTTTTATTCATTTTTTCATTTTTAGCTTTCTTTTTTTCTTATATTTTCTATAAAGCTGGAGTAGAAACTTATAAAAGAGGTTTTTCTAATTATTTTCTTAATTTTGAATTACAAAAAGAAGCGCCAGATTCATCAATTTGACCGCCTTTAATTTATACCCTAATTGTTGTAATTATTTCTTTAATTTTGACTCATTATTCAGCATTAAAACTGGCAAAACATGCAATAAAAATGAGATCATGATTTAAACGAACAATATTAATTGCTTTCAAAATTCTTTCTGTTCTGCCTTCTTTTGTAATTTCTTTTATACTATCTGAAGCGATTGTTCCTTTCTTTGTGGGGGTTCAAGGAATTTTTGGTCTTATCGGGGGTTATATTTCAGTTCTTTCTATTATTTTGATGTTTTTTTGCATTTCTTTACCTATTTTCTTTTTGAACTATCTTAATTGATTTGAATCAAGCGAAATGAAAGAATTGAATTCAAATTTAGTGTCATTAGCTATAAATTCCAAATGAAGAGAAAAATTATTTTCTAAAGTATCTCGAAGAGTTATTTTTGTTAGTTGAGCTGTAACTATTATTAAAGCTCTTGGGGAAAGTGTTGCCTTAAATTTCTTCTGCGGTTCAAGTAATTTCACTAGACCTTTCACCAATCTTAAAACTTTTTTTAGCTCTAATTCTCGTACAGTTTCTAATTTGATCTCTTCTTTTTATTTTGCTGAATCGGGAGGGGAGGCTAATAGACAAGCAATGTTTGTGTATGGAGCTCCCTTAGTAATAGTTGCTTTTTTATTGAATTTCTTTTTAATTAGAAAAAGTATTTCAACCAAATATAAAAGAAGATGAGTAGATAAACAATATTCAAAACTTAAAAATAAATGAAATTCTCAAATAGAAAAAAGTTACTTTAGTAAACCTCTGCTTTATCACTGCAGATATATAGCTTTTTGATTTCATAGCGAGAATTTAATCAAAAAGGATTTCAATAGAGAAAAATATAGGAAATTAAAGGAAAATTTTATTTCATTTATCTTAATTTCTATTTTTTTCTCGATTCTATTGGTTATTTTGATTCGAGGTAAATTTTTTATTTTTTGAAATATTCATCGAAGTTATTTCAAAAGTTATAGCGCGGAGGGACTAGGAGTCCCTCTGTGAAATACTTTAATTCTATTATTTTTCTCTATTAGTTGGTCTTTACCAGTATGTTTTTTTTCAGCTTTATTTGTAAGTGCTTATTTGCATAAATGAAAAAGATTAAAGTATATTCTTTCTAGTTTTATTTCTGGTTGCGGAACTGTTCCGCCAATGCTTTGAGCTATGTTTTCAATATTTTTATTTGCTAGAAATATGAATTTAAGTTTGGGGGGCGGAGTTTCTATTTTTAATGGAATTCTCTCCTTATTTATTCTTAATTTACCTTTCTTATTTACTAGATTTTTTAATTTATTTGAAAATTATTTGAAAAAATATTCTTCAACTTTTTTGTCTTTAGGGCTGCATCCATATAATTTACTTTTTTTGATAATAAAAGATGCATTTGGAAAGTTGAAGTTAAATGTAAATGATTCTATTACTAGATTAAATGGTGAAAGTGGTCTTTTATTTTTGACTGCTGGGGCTTCAAAAAATAAAAGATTAACTTTATGGGGTCATGGACAAACTTTAACTACTAAAATTTTTGCTTCTATGCTTAAATACGATATAATGGAAGCTAAATCAGTTATGTATGAGACTCTCGTTTTGCTAGTTTTATTATCTGTCTTTTTATTATCCATTTTCACAGGAATGTGAAAAGGTTTTATTCACTTTCTTAAAAAATACTTCAAAAAAACATACTACAAATTGTATTGGAAATGTTGTAATGAGGGATTTTTCTCTCTTTCTCAACTTTTAACTAAATTTTCAATATAAGTCTCTTTAAATAAATGAAATTAAAAAAGAAAAAATCTTTTTTAAAAGCGAAAATTATTCTTTTTGTTAAAAAAATAAAAGAAAGAAAAGATAAAAAAAGAAAACTTTTATTTTCTTCTACTTCAGCAGAAGATTATTTAGTGTTTCAAGATTTTTCTCTTTGAGCTGAAGAAGGATGAAGAAAGAAAAAGAGAAAATTACTTCTTCGGGAGATAAATTTAGTTTTTGAAAAAAACAAAATTTATGGAATTATAGGGCCTTCAGGGGCTGGGAAATCTCTACTTTTATCTTCCATGACAAAAGGTATTTTTGGAGTAGAAGCTATTAAAAAATATGTTTGAAGGGGAAAAATTTTTTATAGAGGGACTGAAATTTTGCGCTCTTCCTTTCCAATTGAATTATTGAGAAAAAAAATTGGTTGAATTAGGCAGAGCCCAACTCTATTGCCTTTAACCATTAAAGAAAACATTTTATTTGCTTTAAGAGCTAGAGGATTAAATAATCAAGCTCTATTAAATAAAAAAATAGAAGAAATATTAAAAGAATGCGCTTTATGAGAAGAATTAAAAGATAGATTGGATACTTTACCCATAAATACTCTTTCAATTGGACAATCACAAAGATTATGCATTGCGAGAGCTTTAGTGCTTGAACCTGAATTGCTCCTATTAGATGAACCTACTAGTTCATTAGATCCAGCTTCTACAGCTAAAATAGAGCAATTGATTTTAAAGTTATCTAAAAAAATGACAATTATTCTAGTTTCCCATTCACTTTCTCAAGTGAAACATATCGCGGATTATACAATTTTCTTAAAAGATGGAAAAATTCTAGAATCAGGAGAAACTCCTTCCTTATTTATATCTCCAAAAACTCAAGAATTACAAAACTTTATATTAGGTAAGTACTAAAAAAAATTTTTAGGTTTTACCTAAAAATCTCAATTTAGATGAGTCAAGCTTATTTTTTTAAAGAAGAAAAAAATCTTCTCGGAAAAAAACAATTATTTATTCTCTCTCTTTCTTCAATGATTGGCATTGGAGTGTTTATTAAATCGAGAAATTTAAATGAATTAGCAAATTTTGAATTTTTGCCCATTATTTTTCTTTTTTTATTTGCAGCAATAATTATCTCTGCTATGATTTTTTTATTCATTAAATTAATTCAAAATTCTTCCACAACTGGTAGAAGTTTTATTGAATGAGTAGAAAAATATTGCGGAAAAGATTTCGTAGCATGATCAGTAAGATTTACAAAAGATTTTGCTCTTCCAATAGGAATTATTACTACTTCTATTTATTTACTCAAATGAATTGCTGGTACGAATTTTTTATGAGTTTGAGAGATATCTGCCCTATCTTTAGTAATAGCTGCATTAATTATGAGTTTGAATGTCTTTTCATTCAAAATATCCGAAAAATTTCAAAGAACTTTATTTATTTTTATTATTTTCTCTCTGTTATTTGTTGCAATTATGGGACTTATTTCAATCTTTCAGGAAACAAATTCAAACCCCAAAATATCAAGGAATAATGAAAATAAGCTAGAAGGTTTAAATAGTTTAAGTAGTTGAACAATTCTATTATCGGGTTTACCAGCTATATTTTTTATGTATGATGGTTTTTATTCTGTTCTTTCCTTAAAAGAACAAGCAAAATTAAAAACATCATTTACAAAAATTATTCTTTATTCTCTTTACACCATTACAGCTATTTATTTATTAATTATTTCTATCACCCTTTTGGGCGATAAAGAAAAAGGTTATTTCTTAAATTTTCAAATATTTAAAGATAAGAATTGAAAAGATGTTTTAACAATTCTGATTTTTTTAACTTTCGCTTCTAGTTTAAATATTGCATGTATGTGTAGTCAACAACAATTACTTCAATTACATTACAAATATGATTTTTCTGATTTACATTGAATTAGAAAAAGATTGTTAAATAGGGGAAAAAATCTAATGAATTTCCACTTTGAATGTAAATTAAGTGGATTATTCCATTTAATTAAAAATATGTTTATTTGTGTTTTTTTAATGTCTTTAATTACTCAATTAAATTATTGAATTTCTCCTAGTAGTGCAGGAAGCATATTTTGAGATTTAAATGATATGTTAGCTGAACAAATATCTTTATTTATATTTGTTATTCTTGGGGCAGTTATTTGAAAAAGTAGAAATCAGAATAATTTCCGATTTTATAAGTTATTACATTATTTAGTTTCTTTCAGTATTTTTGGCGCTATTCTTTACTATTTTCTTAACACTTTAATAGAATTTGCATGAAATACAACATTTTCATCTTTCATGAAAATTGTTTTATTTCTTGTAATGATAATTATTCCAGCTATTCCATATTTAAAAACTATTTTATTTAGAAATAGAAGTGAAGGAAGAATTATTAGATTTAAAAGAGAAAATCAATTACTTAATAATACTTTTTCACAATAAAATTGTTTTATAGAGAATAATTAATATATAGTCTTTAATGTCTTATCAACCTAGAAGGCCTTTAGATTCTGCTAGAAGAAAAATGATAACTAGACAGCAATGTTCTGATTTAATCTCTTATGGAAAAATAATTACTAAATTAAGTTTTGCTAGAACAACTCAAAGATATTTTGAAAAATTAATCACTCTTTCTAAGGATAGTAATATTGTAGCTAAAAGAAAGGCTTATTCAATAGTTTTAAGAACTCCAAAACATACAAGACAACAATTAGTTCAAAAATTATTTGAAGAAATTGGTAAAAAATATCAAAACAGAAAAGGAGGGTATACCAGATTATTAAAAACTTCTAAAGGTTTTTTAATTCAACTAGTTTAAAAAGTAGTTTTTTAGGTTAGGAGGGGTAAAGGCCCCCCCCTAAAAAACTTTTAATTAAATTCCAAATTCAGAAAGTATTTTAACTATTGAGGTCGCAAGTTCCTCTTCATCTTCCCCTTCAATTTCAAAAGTAACCCGAGAACCTCCAGTAACTCCCAAAGACATTAAATTAATAATTGATTTAGCATTAGCTGATTTAGCATTAAATATTAAAAAAATTCTGGATTTGTATTTAGAAAGAGATTGAACTAATTTAGAGGCTGGCCTCGCATGAAGACCTACTGGATCTTGTATTACATATTCAACAATTTTCATAGTTTAAAGAATAATACTAAACTCCAAGAATTTTAATAAAATTTTCGCTTCATATCAGCTCTCTTTTTCTTTTCTTTTCTTTTTAATGCTGGTCTTAAATGATAAGCATATTTCATTGCAGTTCGCTTAATATCAAGAGATAACTTTTTAAATTCCACCAAAGCCTGTTCAATCCCCTGTTCTTTCACTTTAATAACAGGCATATTATTTATTTTTAATTTCTTTAGCTTTTAACCTTTTTAATTTTATCGGCAATTCTTCATAATCTCTCAAATAAGAAAGATAAGCTCTTCTAGATCTACCTGTTTTTACTTTTTCTATTTTTTGCACTAAAGGAGAGTGAATAAAATAGGATTTTTCAACTCAATGATTTTTTAATTTTTCCCTCAATAAAATATTTTCTCCTAAATAACTTCCTCTTTTTCTAATTAAAATTCCACTAAATTTTTGAATTCTTTCTTTTTTCTTGTCATCTAGAATTCTCTCATAAACTAAAACTATATCTCCAGATTTAATATTTTTAAACACCTCTGATTTAACAGGATCCCCTTGAAATTCATAAAAATATTTTTTTAACTCCAATAGATTCATTCTATTTAGATTTTGATTTATTAAGTAATTTTTCTGTTCTTTCTATAAGTGGAGAATTATTTATTAACTCTAAATTGGTAGAACATAAAGATCTAAAAGTAATTTTTTTAAAGTCTGCCATTTCAGGGAGAAGTCGCAACAATATTCTTTTTAATGCTCTGTGAATTTCAGAACCTAAAAAAATGTAATGATAAAGTAAATCTCTATCAATTGATAAAAAATCTCTAGAAGCGCAATAATATCCTATTTCTTTTTTATAAGAAAGAATATTATCCATATATTTTCTATGAGAAAATAAGCTTGAATTTAATTCATCTTTCAACGGAAAGGTATAAAGAGACCAATTCTTTTTTAAATTAGAGATATTATCTCTTTTAGCTTCTTTTTCAGTAATAAAAATAGAAAAACAATCTGAACCATCCTCATTTTTAAAAGAAGGTGTTGCTGAAATAGATATTTTCAAGTTATTTATGTGATAACTTAACTTGAGCTTTTATCAATGAAAGAAGATTTTTAGTAGGTTGAGCTCCTTTAGAAATAAATTCTTGGTACATCTCCACATTTAATTGAAAATGATCTCTTCTTGGAATATAAAAACCTAAATTACCTAACTCAGCCGAATCTCTACTTCTTCTTGCATCCATCGCAACAATTCTATATATAGGATAATGTTTTTTGCCCATTTTTTTTAATCTAATTCGAACCATTATAAAGTTGGTAGAATAGGTTCTTTAAAAGAACTTAAATCAAATAAATTTGGATCTTTTTCTTCCCATTCTTTAATTAAGTTTTCATTATATTTAAAAGATGTTTCCTTGCCTAAAGAATCAATTTTTCAGGAATTAAATATTTCTAAATTAGTATCTTTAGAGTTAAAAAATAGGGGTAGAATATCTAACTTTCTATTTAAAAAAGAATTTAAATTTTTCATATCAGCAAGTGTAGCTATTGGTCTAGTTTTATTTTTAATTTCTTCTGGGTGAGCCGCTTTGTAACTTAATTTAGAAGCAGGATGAGTAAAAACTAATTTATTGTATTTTTCTAAAAGTCTTCTGTAATCATACTCTATTAAAGAGAGCAAAATTTGTCTTATTTGAAACTTTCATTCTTTAAAAGAAAGAGAATCTTTAGAAATTTTTTCTTTATCTGGTAATTTTTTATCTAATTTTCCGCCTTTTTGAAGCTCAAGCAATAAAGAATAAATTAACTCTCAATTTGTAGGAAGAAGAAATTTAGTTTCTTCTTTTAATTGTGAGAGTTTTTCTCAATTTTCATAAAACTCACTTAAAGATAAAAAATTACATGGCAAAACACAAGGTTTATTGGGAATTTCTTGAAAATAAAATATTCTACTTTTATAAAAAATAGAATACAGCCTAAGAGAAACTAAAACCCCATTAGAAGTTATTTCTTCTATTGAGCCTGCAACTAAAAGCTCAAAATTTAAATTTCTGAAAAAAGAAACTATAAAAAATTAAAGTATTTCTAAGATTTTGATGTAATAACTTTTTTTCAAACCTTCAACTTGGTAAGTTCCGCCTACAGGCTTTCCTAGAATAGTTTTAGCTATAGGAGATTCATTAGAAATTTTCATTTTCTCAGGATCTGCATCAAGACTTCCTAAAATTTCATAAACGTATTCTTGATTAGTTAGAGAGTGAAAAACTCTAACTTTAGAGCCGATTTCTACTACTTTTTCTCCACCAGTAACTCTTTTCTTAGTATCCCCTTTATCTTTATCAATTAAGGAATAGTTTTTTAGAATTAATTCAATTTCTTGTATTTTCTTTTCCAATTCATGTTGTCTTTGTTTTGCAAAATCATAGTCGGCATTTTCAGATAAGTCCCCTAAACTTCTCGCTTGTTTTAATTCTTCTAGTACTGCAGGTCTTTCAACATTAACTAAATGGGAAAGTTGTTCTTGCAGCTCCTTTAATTTAGCTTCCGTTAAATAATGTTTTGACATTTTTTAAGTTTCCATTTATTATTTAATAAAAATATTCTTAACCAATATTAAATTTTAAGTTAGTGGCGGGTAAAAGTTATTGCAAGAAAATAAATAGAGGTCCAAAAACGAAAACTAAAAGAAGAGAATTCTATTTTATAACTTTATTTCCTGTAGATATTACTAATTGATTAATACATTCAATTACTTTAAAAGCTATCTATAGGTCCAATATTTTATTTAAAATAATTAATTTAAGACAAGATTGAAATCAACAAGTAGATTTCACTCCCTATGGAGGGAGTAGTGGAATGGTAATTTCTGTAGCTCCAATTTATGATATTTTGGAAAAGCATAATTTATTGAATAATTCTCACATCATTCTTCTTTGCCCTAGAGGAGAAAAATTAACTCAAACTAAAGCTAGAGAATTAGAACAAATTTCTTCTTCTAAAGCGATTGTCTTTATTTGTGGGCATTATGAGGGGATTGATGAAAGAATAAGATATTTCGTTTCCGAAGTTCTTTCTATTGGAGATTACATAATTTCATCAGGAACTTTAGCAGCTTCTATCATTTTAGAAAGTGTAGTAAGAATTATTCCTTCTGTCATTTCTAAGGAAAGCCTTCTTTCTGAAAGCTTTAATAATAGCGAATCAGAAGAAGATCTAGATTTCCCCGTTTATGCCCCTCCAAAAGATTTTATGGGCTATAAAGTTCCTGATATCTTATTTTCAGGAAATCAAACAAAAATAAATAGTTTTAGAAAAGAATCTAAAACTAAAAAAATTAATAAAAAAATTTAAAAGTGTTTATTCTTTCTCAGGCTTTAAAATCAGTTCCTCCTTGATTTAAAAAATTATTTATTTGTCTATTTATAGTTTTAGTAGTTTTAACTATTATTAAAAGTAACCAATAAATAGTTAAAAAAGATTCCTTCCCCTTCGGAGGGGAAAGTTTTTTACAACTTAAGAAGAACTAAGAAGTGATTCACTTTCTCTAAATTTATATCCAGCTTCCTTTAATTTATCTTGGATTTCTAATAAAGCTTTTTTACCTAAATTTCTGAATTCAGATAATTCATCAAAACTATAAGCAACCAATTCAGAAACAGTATTAATTCCACTATTTTTTAGAATGTTATAAGTTCTTTGACTTAATTCTAAATCTTCTATTGGAGAGGAAGAAATAGAGGAACTTTCTTCTTTTTCTTTTCTTAATTCTCTATCAGAACTATCTACCTTAAATAATGGAACATCATTTTGAGAGATTTTATTGAAAATAGAAACCAAAATTTTAGCAGCATATCAAATAGCATCTAAGGCTTTTATTGAACCATTAGTAGAAACACTTAATTTCAATCTATCGCTAATACCATATTTTGTAGTTTTTTCTTCACTAACCTTTCAATCAACTAATAAAACTGGAGAGAAAAGAGTGTCGATAGGAATTAAAGAAAGAGTATTTAATAATTCTCTATTTTCAATCGAACTTCTATAACCTCTATCTACCATACAATACAAATCAACTTCTAAAGAAGTCCCTTCAACTGTAATTTCACAAAGCTTTAACTCAGGATTAACAATTTCGATTCCAGCAAAACACTCAATGTCTTTCGCTTGAACAATTCCAACCTTACTCTTTCTAATTTTTAAACAAGGTCATTTTTCGATAGGCAGCTCTTTTAAATGTTCAAAATCAATAACTTTTTCATCAACTTTTAAAACTAATTTTTTAATTGCCACTATCAATTGAGTAACATCTTCAGCAACACCTTTAATTGGAGAGAATTCATGAGGTAATCCAGCTACTCTTATTGCAAAAACCGCAGCGGAAGGAATTGAACTTAACAATAATCTTCTCAAAGTATTTCCAATAGTATTTCCAAACCCCCTTTCAAGAGGGTAGAAAACTACAGTAGCTGAGGTTTGAGAGGAGTCTAACACTTCACTTTCAATTTCAAAATTAGTAAATCTATTGAAAGCTTGCAACTAAAAAATATTAAAGACTAAAAACATTTACCTAGGTTTTTTACAGGGTGTACATCCATTATGAGGTAAAGGAGTTTTATCAGCTACTTCAGTAACTTCAAAGCCAAGGCCAACAATAGTTCTAAGAGCAATTTCTTTTCCCTTACCAATACCTTTTAAATGAATTGCTAATGCACTAACTCCTAATTCTTTAGACTCCTTACCAATTTTAGCAGCAACTAAATTCGCAACATAAGGAGTCGCCTTCTTAGTTCCTTTATATCCTATAGTTCCTGAACTTTCTTGAAGAATTACATTACCTTCAGGATCAGTTAAAGAAATAATGATATTGTTTATGGAAGTATGAATATGCATAATTCCACTTGAAACTGACAATTTTTTCTTTTTTGTTTTTGGTTTCTCTTCCGCAGACACTATTTAACTATTTCTTGCCTTCAATCTTTTTATTAGCTACAGTTTTTCTAGGACCTTTTCTAGTTCTTGCATTAGTTCTTGTTCTTTGCCCATGAACAGGTAAATTTCTTCTATGTCTTAGGCCAACATAAGAAGCTATTTCTTTAAGATTAGTCAAATCATCACTTATCTTTTTTCTTAAATCTCCCTCTAATAAAAGTCTATCTTTAAAAAAACTAGAAATTTCTGGTTGTTCCCCTTGTAAAGATTGCAGTTTTACTATTGATTGCGAAAGAGAAGCTAGTTCTTCGGGCGTTAAAGCATATACTCTTTTTGTCATATATTCATGTACTTTTTTCTTTTCTTCGGCGGTAAGTTTATTATCAGAAAAAACCTTATTTAATACTCAATATTGAATAATTTTCTTAGAAGTAGTAATTCCAATTCCATAAATTTTTGTTAATGCAATAAATAATTCTTTCTTATCTGGTAATATAACTCCTAATATTCTTGCCAAACTTTAAATTACTAAATTAACTACCTATTTAAAGTTTAAAGTTTAGCCTTGTCTTTGTTTATGTTTTGCAATCTTACAAATAACTCTAATTCTATTCTTCCTTCTAACAATTTTACAGTGTTCACATATTTTTTTAACGGAAGCTCTAACTTTCATCTATCTAACTTTAATTCTCTCTATTATCTTACCTTTTGTTAAATCATAAGGATCTATTTCAACAATAACAGGATCCCCTTCAAGAATATAAGAACTAAATCTTTTTAATTTTTTTGAAAGATGACAATCCATTATTTTTTTATTAGAAAGCTCTACTTTAACATTTTCGGCTGTTAACATTCGCACAACCTTACCTTCTAGTGAAAATTTCTGACTTTCTTTAGCCATTAGGAAAATTTTTTAATTATCTCTCAAGAAGATCTCATTTCCTCCAATTCTCACTGACTTGCAGTCAAAATTTCTACTCCATTATTTTGTATTAAAACTAAATGTTCATAATGAATTGTTAAAGCATTTTTATTCTTAGCGCACACTCCATACCCATCTTTACCTATTTCTCATTTTCCATTTTCTTGTTCAATTATCATCGGTTCAATACAAATTGTAGCTCCTGCAGGAAGCTTTACCCCCTGTTCTTTAGTTAAACCAAAATTTTGAATTCTCGGATAGTCATGCAACTTTTTACCGATTCCATGCCCCGTAAAATTTTCTAACAAAGAATATTTTGAGGGAAAATAAGTTTTAAAAAAAGTTTCAATTTTTTCTGTTATAAATCCAGTAGTTAATTCAGCCTTTAATTCATTTATTGCTTCATAAAAAGAGGCTTTAGTTAATTGATCTAAATATTTATATTCTTTTATTTTTTTCTCTAATTCTTTATTTTCTTCACTATCACTAGAAGGATGAAAAAATAATGAAAAGGCTGAATCTATATTAAATTCTTTATATTTAAAACCTAAATCAATAGTTAATTTATCACCTTCTTTTATTACTTCTTTTGTTGGTGAGCCGTGCACTACACAATTATTTAAAGAAGTACAAATTAAATAAGGAAATTTTCCAGTTTCTTTAAAAGCCGGCTGCACTCCATATTTTTCAAATTGAATTTCAACCAGCTTTTCTATCTCTTTCAAGCTCATTCCAACTTTTACTTCCTTAAGTAAATATTCTTTAATAGCTTGTCAAATTAAACCACCAATTCTCATAATTTGTATTTCTTCATTTGTTTTTGCTTGTACTTCCTCCTTATTGCTTAAATTAAGAATCATTAGATTCTAATTTTTTCGCAAAAAGAAAGATACATTTCTTCTATTGAAAGACTACTATCGATTGTAATAGTAGTAATATTTTTCTTTTCAAAATATTCACAAATTGGTGAAGTTAAAGCTTCATGTAATTTAAGTCTACGCTGCATTACTTCAAGTTGGGAATCATCAACCCTTTTAATTAATTTAGAGCCATCTTTAGGACAAATTCCATCTTTAGGAAAATTTTCATTCAATTCATTAAAAATATGTTCATGTGCTTCACAAAGATATCTATTGCTTAATCTTTTTTGTATTTGAAGGTCATTAAGACCTTCTAATTTAACTATGATTAACTCCTTGTTCTTAGATCATCCTTCTAATTCTTTAGCTTGACCCATAGTTCTAGGATAACCATCCAAAGCAATATAAATTTCTTCTTGATGATATTCTTTAGCTTTTTCTAAAATCTTTTCAAGCTCTTCTATTGCATATTTATTAACTATTTCATCAGCTAAATAATCACCTTTATTTACTTCTTGTAAATTATTCTCTTTATTTTCTTTTTTTTGAGTAATCATAGTTCTGAACATTTTCCCAGCAGAAAAAACATGAAAACTTTTTCTATCCTTTAATAACTCTGAAAGAGTCCCTTTTCCAGAGCCCGGAGGCGCTATTAAAACAATTAACTTAAATTTTTTATTTTTCTCTACCATAGTAAATAAGGAGATTTATTTTTAATTGCTAAATGAGAGTTCACCTCTAAATTAGATAGCTCTATCTCTTGTTCAGCTTTATATTTAGAAATTATATGAGTAGATAATAATTCTTCATAAATATTAAGAGAGGTAGAAACTAACAATAATATTCCTGTACCTCCGAAAGCAATTTGTGAAGGAATTCCCGTTCATAAATTTAATAAATTAGGCATAATAGTTACTAACCCCAAAAAAGGGGCCCCAAATCAGTTTATCTTATTAAGAATCATTTTTAAATAATTATGAGTTTCTTGACCAATAGTAACTCCAGGAATAAATTGAGATTGTTTTTGAAAAGATCTACACATTTCCTCTGTATTGAATTGCACTTGACAATATAAGAAAGAGAATAAGACAATTAATAAGAAATATATGAGAAGTCCTGTAGGACTTCCAAAAGAAATATAGTCTTTTATAAAGGCATTAAAGCCTGGGGAGGAAGATTTGAGTAATTCTGCTACTCCAACAGGGAAAATCATTATAGAACCTGCAAATACTACTGGCATTATTCCTACTGGCATTATTTTTATAGGTAAATAACCTAATTTTCTATTATCTAGTATTAATCCAGCTCCTGTTTGTTGAATAGGTATTTTTCTAACTGAACCTGTAATAAATACCATTAAAGCAATAACTAATATGTAAAAGAAGACATAGATTAAAAATTTAAAAATATTCATTAGTAGTTTTACATCATGGGCTCCACCTTCTAATGAAGATAGATATTCGTAGGAAGAATAGAAATTTTCAGGTATTGAGGAAATAATACCTGAAACAATTAATAAGGAGATACCATTTCCTAATCCTTTTTTAGAAATTAAATCTGAAAGGAATAAGGCAATATAAGTTCCTGCGACAAAAATTAAAACCATAAAAACTTTTTGAGTGAAATAAAGTTGCCCAAAAGTAATAAAGGGCTTATTATTTCCATAATTAAATTCACCTCCTGCTGTTTGATATAAATCTGAATCTTTCTTAGGAGGTTCTCATAAATGAATAAAGCTGATTCCCTCATTATTTAGAAGATATAACGTTCCTAAAGAAGTAATTATTGCGAAAGGGAGAGTTAAAAGCCTGGTATAAAGCTCAATTTTTACTCTTCCTAATTCTCCAGCCTTCCTTAATTCAGTTAATTTTTTGATTAAGTCGTTAGAAAGTATTTGCATAATAATTTGAGAGGTAATATATGGGGAGATCCCAACTGAAAAAATACTTGCTCGTTTAAAGCCGCCTCCACCGAATAAATTGAGCAATTGAGCCAATCCAGAAAGAGAATTTTTTCTCGAAGAGTCAACTAAAGGGGCTGTAATATGAGAACCTAATTGAAATAAAAATAGAACAGCAAATGTTGCTGATAACGAAATAATAGTTCCTCTATTTTTATTAAAGAATAAAGAGAGGCTATCAGCCCCCCTTTTTTTAATTAAACTTAGTTGAATTTCTGTATGGGTTTAATTAACAAATTATTATTTGATTTTCTTCTAATTTTTGTAATTCAATTCCATTTTTTTCAGCTCAAGCTAAAACACCTTTAGAAAATAAATGAGCTGAAATTTTAATACCTTTTAAATAACATTCATTCCCAATAAGTTTTATTTTTTTATCTCTTTTTTTAATTAGTCTTAATTCTTGCATTTTTAATAAGTTAAATTCTTTCACATCAGGGAAGAATTCAAATCTAGACAATGGAATTGTCTTAATTTTTTCTCTAAAAGCCCTATTACTAAAACCATATTTACCTATTTTTCTAAATAGGGGCATTTGACCCCCCTCAAAACCTAATCTAACTGTACCTGATTTTCTAGCATTTTGACCTTTTGTACCTCTAGTTGATCTACCTCCAATTCCACTACCAAAACCTCTACCTACTCTTTTTCTACGTTGTCCCCTCGAACCTGGAGTGTAATGCAAATAATGTAATTTCATCTAATTTTTAAATATCATTTAATTCTTCAATTGATTCATCTTTCTCCTTTGGCTCCAAGTGGAATAGTTCATTAAAAGTTTTATCTCTTAACTTAGCAATAGTTCTCGGAGATCTTTGTGATAACAAAGCATCGAAAGTCGCTCTTATCATATTTACTGGATTATTAGCTCCTAAATTTTTAGAGTATAAATCTTTATACCCAGCTAAAAGAAGTAATTTCTTAACAGGACCGCCAGCAATAATTCCTGTACCTTCTTTAGCTGGTTTTAAGAGAATTTTGGAGGCATTATGCTTTCCTAAGAATTCATGATAGATAGTACCTTTACTATTCATAGGGACTCTAACAGCTCTTTTAGCTGCTTTTTTAGCAGCTTTACTAAAAGCTGTAGAATATTCTTTTGATTTTCCTATAGCAAAACCAATTTTCCCCTTTTTATTCCCAGCAGTAACCAATACTCAAACTCTACTTTGCCTACCACCTCTAGTAGTTTTTGAAACTCTCTTAACTTTAATTACTTTCTCTTCAAATTCACTTAAATGTCAATTTAATATTTTTCTCTCTTCTTCTTTTTTCTTGTCTTCCCCATCCTTTTGTTGGGGTAAAGAAGAGCCATTAGGTAAATTAGAATTTTTTCTCTTAAAATTTGTATCTTCTAAAGATTTTTTGTAATCATAATAAAAACCTACTTTTTTATTATCAATATCTTGCATTTCTCTAAACTATATTTTTATTTCATTTTTTAAAAGAATTTCTCTAACTTTTTGTAAAGTTCCCGTATAGGAGTGATATCCTCTATCTAAACTCAATTTATCTATTTTTCGCTCTTTTAATTTTTCTATCAAAGAAGAAATTAATTTTTCTAAATTTTCTTGACCACTCTTTTTAATTCTCAATTGTAAAGTTGAGCAAGAAAATAACATTTTTCCAGTAGAATGAGATCTAACTAATAAATACAAGTGCAAATTAGTTTTTTTAACTCTCAAAATATATCTTTTCCCTTCTTTAGCTTTAGAAGAGACTCTTTTAGCTCTTCTAAGCTGTCTTTTTTTAATTTGTAAAAGACTATCCTTAGGAATATTAAGTTTTTAAATTATTTTTTCATACCTTCTGAACTCTTACCTTGTTTTCTCATTACATACTCGCCATCAATTCTAATTCCTTTACCTTTATAAGGTTCAACAGATCTTTGTTTTTTTATTAAAGCTACAAATTCTCCTAAAATTTCCTTATTGTGAGATTTTAAAAGCATTTCTTTACCATTAGAAGTAATTTCTAATTGAATATCCTTCGGTATTTTTAAAATAACATCTTTTGAATATCCCAATGAAAGATGAATTTCCTCTCCTTTTTGAATAACTTTATAACCTACCCCCTCAATAATTAATTTTTTTTGAAAACCTTTAGTTAATCCAATAATTGCTCCTAAAGAAAGAGAATTTAAAGTTCCCTGCATCATATTAGAAAATTTAGAGGAATCTCCTCTAAAAAAAGAAAGAGTTGAATTTTCTAACTTTACTTGAACTAATTTACTATCATATTTAATTTCTCTGCTTTTTCCATCTTTTTTAAATAACAAATTGTGTGGAGAGATTTCAATCTGAATTTCAAAAGGAACAACTAATTTTCTATTACCTATTCGAGACAAAATTATCAGATATAGGCTAAAATAACCCCTCCTAATCCTTTTTTTCTAGCTGTTTTTTCGCACATTACTCCTTGAGAAGTACTAACAACTACTGTCCCCAATCCGCACATTAGAATGGGAAGTTTTTTAGCTTTAGCACTTACAAATCTGCTAGGAGTAGTTATTTTTTTTAAACCACAAATAGAAGAAATACCATCTTTATATTTCAAATAAACAGTGCTTCTTCTCTTATTATTTTCTATTTTAGTCACAAAACCTCTAATATAACCTTCTTCTTCCATAACCCGCAATATTTCTTCTAATAATTTAGAAGATCAAAAACTAACTTCTTTTTTCTTAACTCTACTTCCTAGCTTTATTTGATTTAGAGCATCAGCTACTAAATCTGTTACCATGAAGCTTTAGTAATTCCAGGAATATAACCCCAAACAGCTAAATCTCTAAAACATAATCTACATAACATATAGTCTCTAAATACTGCCCTAGATCTTCCGCATCTTCCACAGCGAGTATATGCTCTTGTTTTAAATTTCGGCTTTCTTCTTTGTTTAAGTATTAAAGCTTTTCTTGCCATTGTTTTACTTAATTTTTAGAAAAAGGACAACCTAAATGAGCAAATAAAGCGATAGAAGCTTCTCTATTTTGCAAAGAAGTTATAAAACTAATATTCATTCCCCTTATTTTTTTAACTTTATCGTAATTTAATTCAGTAAAAATAATTTGCTCTCTTATTCCTACATTTAAATTACCTTGTCTATCGATAGATTTTTTACTAATTCCCTTAAAGTCCCTAACTCTTGGAAGAGCTATTTTAAATAACTTTTCAGCAAATGATCACATTCTATCATTTCTTAAAGTAGCTTTAAGACCTATAGCTTGACCTTCTCTTAATTTAAATTCGGAAATTGAACCTTTAGCTTTAGTAATTAAAGGTTTCTGAGCGAGCACTAACTCTAGCTCTTTAAAAGAAGATTCAATAAAAGTCTTTTCCTTCGCCCCATCACCACACCCAACATTTACCACTATTTTTTGCAATCTAGGCACTTGCATAGGAGTAGTAAAATTAAACTCTTTCATTAAAGAAGGAACAATTTCCTCTTTATATTTCTTTTTTAGAGTTCACTCAAAAGAAGACATTTTTTAATCTTTTTTACTCTTTCTATTTACCCTTTCTTTTTTTCCATTTTTAAATATATAAGAAACTTTCATAGGTTCTGGCTTTCTACCAGTAGATAACAAAGCTAAATTAGACAGATGAATAGATCTCTCCATATCTACAGGACCTCTACCTTTTTTATATACTCTAGCAATATTAACCCCCTCCACAATTGCTCTTTCTTCTTTAGTAAATATTTCTTTAATTTTCCCTTCTTTACCTTTCTGAGAGCCAGTCATTACCCTAACTAAATCTCCTTTTTTTAATCTATTCATTATTTAAAGAACAAATTCAGCAATTGAAATTAACTTGTTATATCCCTTTTCTTTTAACTCTCTAGTTAGAGGTCCAAATACTCTAGTTCCTAAAATAGTTCCGTCATTTTTTAGCAAAACACAAGCATTTTCATCAAAACGAAGAATTGCTCCTGATTTTCGTTTAATTCCAGTTTTAGTTCTAACTATTAAAGCCTTAAACATTTCACCCTTTTTAACCCCAGAAAATGTAGATAATTTTTTCACAGAAACTAAAACAATATCTCCAATACTTGCATATCTTCTCCTAGAACCTCCATAAACTTTAATAACCCCAACTTCCTTAGCTCCTGTATTATCTGCAACATTTAATCTAGATAGTGCCTGTATCATGTCTATTTAGTCATAGAACTCTCTATCTTTGTAGTTATTAAAGATCATCTTTTCAATGCCGATCTAGGTCTAGAACTTCTAATACTCACAATATCTCCTATTTTGGCTATATTTCTTTCATCATGAGCGTGACATTTTTTATATTTAATTTTTAATTTACCATATTTTGGAATTCTATAAATTCTTCGAATTCGAACAACAATGGTTTTGGGTCTCACAGAAATAACTTGACCTGTTAATATTTTGTATTTTTTAAGACTTTTCGCTCCAGACATCAACTATTTTGATTTAGTTTTCTTTTCTTGCGCCAATTTTTCTTCCTCAGCTTCTTTCATAAATCTTGCCAAATCTTGATTACTAAATCGTTCTTTTCGTTCATGCAATATTGTTAAAAGCTGAGCAATTGTTCTCCTAGTCGCTTTAATTAAACTAACATTTTTAAGAGATCCTTGACCTAATTGGAATCTATACTCCAAAAGCTTTACTTTTAGTTTGAATAACATTGACTTTAAAGTTTCTGTATCAGATTCCCTTAACTCTTTTAACATTTTTAAATTTTTAGATTAGTTTTATCTCTAAAAATGGTTTCTGTTTTTATCGGAAGTTTAGCACTAGCTTTATAAAAAGTTTTTAATACTTCTTTTTCTGGAAGTCCTTCAACTTCAAACATAATTGTTCCAATTTTTACAGTCGCTACAAAGTGATCTGGAGCTCCTTTTCCAGAACCCATTCTCACCTCCAAAGGTTTTTTAGTTAAAGAAAGATGTGGAAAAATTCTTATTCACATTCTTCCAGTCTTTCCTAATCTTTTAGAGATAGCAATTCTTGCAGCTTCCAACTGCCTTTCAGTAATTCAAGCCCCCTCTAAAGCTCTAAGACCTGCAGAACCAAAAGAGAGATATCTATTTCCTTTAGCTTTACCTTCATAACTAACTTTATGAGGTTTTCTTCATTTTGTTCTTTTTGGTTGCATTTTCTAAATATTTACTTTTATTAAGTACTTTGAGAAATTAAATATTTTCCTGATTCATCTTTATACACTCTAACTCTATCTGGCATAGGAGCAAAATAAGTTCCAAAATATAATCCTCTATTAACTCAAACTTTAACTCCTAGAACTCCGTAAGTAGTTCTAGCTATTTTATAATAATAATCTATATCTGCCCTTAAAGTAGAACAAGGAATTTCCCCCTCAGTACTACTTTCTATTCGGGCCATATCAGCTCCATTAATCCTACCAGAAACTTGAATCTTAACTCCTCTAGCTCCCGAATACATAGCTTTCTTCATTACTTTTTTCATCACCAACCGCAATGGAGTTCTTGCTTCCAATAAATCCACTATTTCATTGGTCAAAACAATAGCACTAACTCCAGGATTTCGCAATTCCAAAAAAGTTAAATTAATTTCTCATTTATTATTAGTTAACTTTTTTAGCAGTCTTATTAATCTACTCTGAGCTTCTCCGTGATTATAAAGACCAATTTCAATTAAATGTAGAGTAATTGAAAGAGTTCAAATTCCCTGTAAATTTGTAAATCTTTCTATTTCAATTTGGGCCAATATTCCATCTCTGCATTCTTTACTTAAGAACTTTCTAATTTTTTCATCTTCAAGAATTCATAAAGCTGCATGTTTTTTATCTGGAGCATTTCATCTAGAAAGTCAATTTTTATTAAAACCTAATCTAACGCCATTAGGATTACTTTTTTGTCCCATATCTAATTAATTATTCATTAGCTTGTGATTCAGCTTTTTTAGTACTCAATTCCTTACCTTCATATTTTTTTCTTCCTTCTTTAACTCTCTTTATTTGTTCTCCCTCTCTAAGAGTTACTGAAAGATGAGAAAATCTTTTTAATCTTAAATCAGTTCTTCCTTTAGCTCTATAAAAAGCTCTCTTCAAAATCATTCCTTTATTAGCTACACATTCTTGAATATGTAAATTATCCCCTCTCATTGCATAATTATTAACAGCATTTGCAGAAGCTTCTAATAGTAATTTACTTAATAATTTAACTGTTTTTTTCTCATTAATTGAATTCAATATTTTATAAGCTTCTGCCAAGGATTTTCCCTGTATTAATCTACAAACAAGAATTGCTTTTTTAGGAGAAACTTTCACATTTTTATGAACAACTCTAACTAACATGCTTTCTATTTTTTATTATGCCCCGATTTAGCTAGAGTATGTTGTTTAAATACTCTAGTTGGAGCAAATTCTCCTAATTTATGTCCTAACATATATTCATTACAAGTAACAGTTACAAAAGTTCTTCCATTATGAACTAAAAAAGTTAATGAAAGAAATTCAGGATATATAGTACTATTTCTAGATCAAGTTTTAATTGCTTTCTTTTTATCTTGTTGTTGCATCTTAATAGCCTTTTTAAGTAAGCTAGGAGAAACATAAAGACCTTTTTTTGAGCTTCTTCCCATTTAATTAATTAACTTTTAACATTTCTTCGTTGAACAATCATCTTATTAGAATATCTCTTCTTAGATCTTGTTTTAACTCCCATATGACGCTTTCCTCAAGGAGTTCTAGGTGCATCCCTACCAATAGAACATCTACCTTCACCTCCACCATGTATATGATCATTAGGATTCATCGCTACCCCTCTAACTGTAGGTCTTACCCCTAAATGTCTATTTTTTCCAGCTTTTCCCAATCTAACTAAATTATGCTCAATTGCTGAAAGCTGTCCGATTGTAGCTCTTGCATTATTAATAACTTTTCGAACTTCCTTTGAAGGCAGTTTTATTATGGTATATTTTCCTGTTAAATCTTTACCCAAAATCTGAGCTTGTGAGCCGGCAGATCTAACCATTTTACCTCCATCTCCAGGATTTATTTCAATATTATGCACAAACATACCCTCTGGAATTAAACCTATAGGCATACAATCTCCGATATTTAAATTAGTTCTTTCCATACTAGAAAGAACAACATCCCCTTTTTTTATATCTGATGGAGCTAAAATATATCTTTTTTCTCCATCAGAATAATGAACTAAAGAAATAAAACAAGTTCTATTGGGATCATATTCAATAGTTTGAATTCTTCCTTTTATATTCAACTTATCCCTTTTAAAATCAATAATTCTATATTTTCGTTTATTTTCTCCGCCTCTATGTCTAACAGTTATTTGACCTGTATTATTTCTTCCAGCATGTTTTTTAAGTTTTCTTAATAAAGGTTTATAGGGCTTATCATTTGTAAGAACTTTTTTGTAATCAATAGTGATCAAAACTCTTTTTCCAGAACTTCTAGGTACTTTTTGTTTGATTGCCATTTCTATTCTTTTTTACTTAGTTTGCGCTTCTACAGGTTTAGTAGCATCGGGAGCATCACATTGTAAATGCGTATTCAAATTTTCCCACTGTCAACCTCAACCACAAAAATCATCTTTTCTTTTCTTTCAATAGTCAGATTGATATTCTTGATTTTGTTTTGCCTCTTCATCACTTATAGCATCTGTATCTTCTACAAAATTTTCATTTGAAATTGCCTCACAAACATCTTCTTCTAAAAGACAAGTTTTTCCAAATCCTGGATCATTTTTATTTATAGAAGTACGATCTCTACCAAAAATAGTTGTAGAAGAAACAGTAAATGCAATAGGGGCGGATCCTAACATACCACCAAATAAAAGATTTTTAAACAATAAAGAAGCCATAACTATTTTTTATTATCTGCAACTTGTTCTACTTTTTCTTCTACTTCTTTTTTGTTTTCGACAACTTTGATATCATCTTCTTTCTCTACTTTCTTAGTAGATTCAATATTAGAAGAAGTTGTCTCAACTTCTTCAGTTACCTTTTGCAATTCTTGAGGCATTGATTCTAATTCGAATAATTGTCTTAACTTTTCAAAATCTTCTCTTTTTAAGTACACAAAAGCTAATTTTTTAGCCTTAGTGAAATTTTTTCTACTTTTAGGCATAACTCTTGCAGGTTGAGGATGTCTATTTTGAGTATTAACTTTTTGAGGTAAAACACCAAACATTACTTTAAAAGCTTTTTTAATCATTACTTTATTAGCTTTTCTATCCACTACAAAGACTATTTTGTAATTTGTTTGGTTTTTATAAAAATAATTCTTCTGATAATAATAAGTTTCTTTAATTACGTCTATTATTTCCATAGGCAAAAATAATTATTTTTCAATCATTCAAAACCTTGATCGCTAAGAATAATTTTTTTAGCATCAAGCAAAGAAATAATAGAAATAGAATTAACTTTCACTACTTTTAAATTAGGAATATTTCTAGCTCCTAAAACTATATCCTCATTTAAATATCTAACTAAAAGATAAATTTTTTCTTTTTGATAACCTAATTTACCCAAAAAAGAATAAAAGATTTTTGTTTTATTAGCTGGAAAATTCTCTAATTTTTTAGAAGAGATTCCAAAAACCCTCTCTTCATTAAAGGCTAAAGTTCAGGAAGATCTAATAGCTAAAGATCTTACTCTTTTATTTACTTTTTTGTAATGATTGACCTCCTTCCTAGGCCCAAAAGCAACACCCCCGCCGACAAATTGCGGATTTCTTCTTGAACCTTGTCTAGCTCTACCCGTATGTTTTTGTCTATAAGGTTTTTTACCTCCCCCAGAAACTTCACCTTTTGTTTTAGTATGAGGTTTAGCTTTTCGTTTTGATTGTTGTTCACTTATTGCAGTTTGAAAAATTGCATCAGAATAATAAAAATCTGCTTTTCAATCTGGAATAAAATCCTTAAATTTAACCAAACTTTCCACACTTCCATCAAGGTTATATATTTTTATTTCTTCTAATGAGGCCATTGTTAATTAGCTTTTTTTAAAAGTTGACAAGGAACAATTGTTTTTGCTTTATGAAGAGATTTAACTCTAACAAGTCTTTTTTTTCTTCCCGGAATAGCTCCCTTAACTGCCACTATTTCTTTTTCGGAATCAATATGAATTATTTTCAAATTTAGAATCGTACAATTTTCTCCCCCCGAACGACCAGACATTTTCTTACCTTTTCACACTTTTTGAGGAGATCTACCCCCTCTACCAGTTTCTAGAGATCCTTGGAATCTATGAGGATAACCAGCACCATGAGTTTTCGGCCCTGTAGCAAAATTTCATCTTTTAATAGCTCCTGTAAAACCCATACCTCTGGAAATTCCTTGTATTTTTATTTTTTCTCCAATTTGAAATAATTCAGAAAATTTAACAAAATTTCCTGTAGAATACTCAGTTTTTCCATCTCATGCTAATTCCATAATTTTTCTTCTCATAGCAACTCCTTTTTTTAAAAATTGCCCCTTAACTGGTTTAGTTAATTTTTTTTCATGACATTCTTCTCCAACTCCAACAACTAAAGCGTTATAACCATTCTTTTCTTCTGTTTTGCAAGACAAAACTTGAACAGGTATTAATTTAAGTAAAGTAACAGAAATTAATTCCCCAGCCTCAGAAAATATACTACTCATTCCTATTTTTTGGCAAACAATTTCTCTAGACACTTTTTACATCATTATTGAAAGTCTTAAATCTAAAGAAGCTGGCAAGCTCATCTTCTCAAAATAAGCACATAATCTACTGTCATATCCAGAAATAAGAATTAATCTTCTGTGTTCTTTTTTTTGAAAATGCTCCATTGATGGTTTATTTACATGGGGAGATTTCAAAACAGTATAAATTTTCGTTTTAGTGGGCAAAGGAATAGGTCCTTTCACTATTGAATTATGCTTTAAAGCTAATTCAACAATTTTTTTAACTCATAAGTCTAAAAGTCTGTAATCGAATGAAGTTAATTTAATTTTTAGAATATTAGACACTTAAATTAAAGTTTAGACAATAAAAGTTGTCTTAAGACAGCAATAAGATTAAAAATTGGGAAGTCAAAAACTTCTTTTTTCATTTAAAAGCCGGATTAGTTTAGTGGTAAAACAAGTCAATGGTAATGACTAGAGAAGTGTTCGATTCACTTATTCGGCACCAAATTTATTTTTTCTAAAAACATACAAAATAATCAAATTTTTTAAAACTTCGCCTAAGCGAAGTTTTTTAAATCTCTATTTAGAAGATTTAAATTCTACAGTTGCTCCAATTTCTTCAAATTTAACTTTCAATTCTTCAAATTGAGCTAGTGTGATATCAGATTTAATTAAAGAAGGTGCACTATCAGCTATCTTCTTAGCTTCCATTAAACCTAGCGAAGTTAATTCTCTAATTAACTTAATAACTCCAATTTTGTTAGTTCCTGCAGAAACCAAAAATAAGTCTTTATTCACTGCTTCTTGCGACTCTTCTCCTTCATCTTTTCCTCCGGCAGCAGCTGTTGGAGCGGCAAAGTTAGAAGCAGAAACTTGAAATTCTACTTCTAATTGTCTAACTAATTCATTTAATTCAGCAACAGAAAAAGACTTTATAGTTTCTATTATTTCTTTACTTGATTTTTTCAAATCTTCAGACATACTTAAGCTTTCTTGCTTTCTATTCCCTTCAATATAAATATTAAGGAAAGAATTGGATAAGTAAGTAAATAAGCCAATTTAGCAATAACCACTTCTTTTTCCATTCAATTAAGCAAATAAGCTTTTTGATCTTTATCCAAAAAGAACTTTTTATCGCAATAAACCACTCCAAGTTGTAAAGGTTCATGTTTTTTTACTAATTCAGCCAAAAATTTAAGCAATTCAATTTTTTCTGAATTAATTAATAACACAAAATGTTGACCTTTAATATCATCACATTTCATTTCAGTTTTAGAAAAATTTTGTAGTGCTCTTCTCAGTACATTATTTGAAACCATTTTTATTTCTCCTCCTTTCTTACTAACTTCTTTTCTAAGTCAATTAGAAGATTTAACTCCTAAAGAAGAATATTTCAGAGTTAAAAAAGAATTAGAATCTTTAAATTTTTGAATTAATTCATTTACCTGAGTTTCTTTTAAAGAATGAAACTTTCTCATTTTTTACTCTCTAATTATTTAAATAATTTATTTTTTATATGATAAAAGTCAGGTACCTTAGTTTTTTACAAACTTAACAGGTATTTGGAGTGTTAGTGAGTAGCTCTCTTAAAAATTTAAGAGAGAGGAAAGTCCATGCTTGCATAGACTGAGATGTCTATAGTGTTTGTGTAAGTATATAAAAAATAAAACTTAACAACTAAAGAAATTTAGTTGATGGCGGAGATTAATTCTAAGTAGATTTCTATATGAACTAATTTCTATAAAGTGCCACAGAGACGAGTTTTGTAGAAATACAAAAAGTGAAACGCGGTAAACCCCTCAAGCAAGAAACCTAAATAATGGTAAGGGACTTTAAGCTAAGAAATTCAACGAAGCTTAAAAATTTAGAAATAAATTAGATTAATTACTCACCTTTTTAACAAAAAGACAGAACATGGCTTATTCTCTCGAGATACTTTCGAGGTACCTACTTATTTAAAAAGAGTTCATTGTAAAGCTCTGAATAATATTGAACAGGTTTTAGCTTAATTTTTTCTAAAACTTCTTTTGGAATATCCTCCAAATGTCTTTCATTAGCCTTAGGATAATAAATAACTTCCACTCCTCCTCTAACGGCTGAAATTATTTTTTCTTTAAGCCCTCCAATTGGAAGAATTTTTCCTCTTAAAGTCATTTCACCTGTCATTGCTACATTATTAGGAACGGGCACTTTTAATAGCGCTGAAAGCATTGCTGTTGTAATTGTAATTCCGGCTGAAGGTCCATCCTTTGGAACTCCTCCCGAAGGAACATGTAAATTAATATCTAAATCTCCTCATTTATTTTTATTCAGTTTGAATTCATTTTCATTAGCTCTTATATAAGAAAGAGCTACACTAGCAGATTCTTTCATAGTATCCCTTAAATTTCCAGTTAAAAGTAAATTACCTTTTCCGGAATAGTAATTCACTTCTACAGGCAATAAATTACCTCCATATTCTGTATAAGCCATCCCATTAACAACACCAGGAATTGTTATTTCATCTTTAACAGTTGTTTCATATTTCTCAGTTGATAAATATTTTTTAACTGCTTCAATATTTATCTCTTCCTCTTTCAAATCTTTTTCCATTTCTTGTCTTTGAATAAATTTTCTAGCTATTTGAGCAAAACATTGTTTTAAATTTCTAACTCCAGCTTCTCTAGTATATTTTTGAATAATGTAGAGAATTGCATCTTCTTTAAAAGTCAATTCATTTGTTTTAAGCCCATGTTCTTTAAATACTTCTTCAAGTAATTTATTTTTAGAAATTTCTAATTTTTCTTTTTCAGTATAAGAAGTTAATCTAATAACTTCTAATCTATCTAAAAGAGCTTCAGGAATATTATCTTCATAATTTGCTGTAGCAATAAACATCACTTTTGATAAATCAACACTCTCTTCAATATAGTTATCTACAAATTCATTATTTTGTTTTGGATCCAATACCTCCAATAATGCTGAAATCGGGTCTCCATGATGACCATCATCCATCTTGTCAATTTCATCCAATAAAAATAAAGGATTACTTACTTTAGCTTGTTTTAATCCTTTAATTATTTTTCCGGGCATAGCTCCAACATAAGTTTTTCTATGTCCTCTAATTTCAGCTTCATCGCCCATTCCGCCTAGTGAAATTTTCACACATTCTTTATTAAGTCCCTTAGCTATTGATTGAGCTAAAGAAGTTTTACCTACTCCCGGAGGGCCAACTAAACAAATGATTGTACCTTGAGGATTTTTGATTTTCTTTTGAACAGCAACAAATTCCATTATTCTTTCTTTTACTTTTTCTAATCCAAAGTGGTTTTTATCTAACTCTTCCTTTACTTTTAAGATGCTTTCTTGATCCTCTGAGAATATTCCTCAAGGTAAAGAAGTTATTCAAGATAAATAAGTGTGAATAATTAAAGATTCATTAGTTGAAAGAGCATTAGCATATTCAAGCTTTTTAATTTCTTCCTTAACTCTTTCTTTTATTCTTTCAGGGGCTTTATTATTTCTTAATCACTCTTTGAATTTGTTTATTTCTGAGTCCTTAGAAATACCTTCCCCTAACTCTTCTTTGATAACTTTCACTCTCTCTCTTAAATAAAACTCTTTTTGTTGTTTAGAAATATTTTTATTTACCTTTTTAGTAATAGCGCTATTTATTTCTGCTTTATCTGCGTCTGAAAGAAGTTCATATTTAAGCATTAATTCAATTCTTTTAGAGATATTCAATTCTTCGAGTCAAGATTGTTTTACTTTAACACTATCTTCATCGCTGTGATTAGGTCAAATTCCACATAATTTATCTATTAATTCTGCGCAAGATTTGCTAGCTCTAGAATGATGCTCTTCTGTTAAAAATAGTTTTTTCAGAATGACAAAATCTTCCGCTTGATCTCCAAGAAGAGCTTCGAAAAATTTAAAAAGAACTTCTAAATTATCTCTATTTTTTAAGAAAGAAACATTTTTTTCTTTAAGAATTTCATAATCCGCCATTCAAAATTTTCCAAGTTCTTCATGATCTGGGAAGGATAACATTTTTGAGCTAAATATTTTTGCTCTTTTTAATCCTTTAATTTCTATTGAAAGGGAGCCATCTTTATGTTTCTTTTTTATTTGAACTTTAGAAACAGTTCCGACATTGTAAAAATCTGAGGGGAGCGGATAATCAATATCATGATCTTTTTGAGAAACTACTATTATTCTGCCTTTAAAGGCTGATATTGCACATTTAATTGCTGATATTGAACATTCTCTTCCTATCTCTAAGGAATTTGTAGAGTGGGGAAAAACTACTAAATTTCTAGAAATTAGTATTGGAAGATAATTGTTCAAGTTAGTAGTTTTTAAATTATTTTCATTTTTTGTACTCATTTATTTCTTTAAATCCTGCGTCTTTTCACTTATTTAATAATCGAAAAAATCAAAAAATAAATAATTTGCCAAAACAAAGTTAAAAATTATTCAATAAAGTTAGTGAAAAAACAATTAATTTTGCATAAATGCAATCAATTGCATAATTTATATAAATAATATATGTATATACATATATAAACTATTCCCGCCCGAATACTTACCACTAAACTATTTTAGCAAATTAAATATTTAATTGCTAAAAAGCTTTCTTAGATTTATTTTTAAATACTAAAAAAATAAAATTTAAAAAAGCAAGAATTCTTTTTTATATTCAATTTAGTTTGCTTTAAAAGCTGTTAAACAAATTTAGAAACCTTTAACAAGACAAATTTTTTTATAACTTTCTATTAATTTAATGTTGGAAATAAGGTCATATTCCAAAAGAAAAAAAAGTAGGGTTAATGTAGTACTAACCCCTTTAGAAGACTCAAAAGAACATAAAATGGAGATTTTTGTCGGAAATAGCAAAAATAGAAAAATGTTAACTCCTTTAGATTACTTCAATGATAAATATCTTATTCCTATTCTGTTTTCTCCATTTGCCTTTTTACCTGCAAAGCATTTGGAGCAAAAATATTCAATAAAAGCTTATGTGAAGGGTGGGGGATTGAGCTCGCAAGCTAAATCTTTAACTCTAGCCTTAGCTAGAGCGCTTCTGAAATATTTTCCAGAAATAAAAACTTCTTTACGAAGAGCTAATTTACTTACTCAAGATAGCAGAGTGAAAGAAAGAAAGAAGATAGGTAAATATAAAGCTAGAAGATCTCCTCAATTCACTAAGAGATAATTCATGAAAGGAGAAACTAAATTTGTACCAAAAATTGGCTTTGGAACTGAATCTTTGAGAATTATTGAAATTTTAACTCCTTATTTAAAGGCAGCAAATGAAAATAATTATGATTTTGTAGACTGCGCATGAAAATACGGAAATGAAGCTATTATTGGTTTAACTCTTAAAACTTTAAGAAAAGAAAATGTAAATTTCAATTTTAAGCCTTATTTTCAATCAAAGGTATGGCCTTCACAATTTTCTGGAGGAATAGTTAAATCTTTAAAGTTTTCTCTGAACAAAATAGGGGTAAATACAGTAATGAATACTTATTTACTTCATAGACCATCTACAAATATGGAACTTAATTTTTCTGCATATAAACAATTAGTTTTTTGTAAAAAAAATGCTTTAACAAAAAAAATAGGTCTATGCAATTTTGATAAAGATACTATTTTGTGATTACAAAAATTAACCGGTGTATTGCCGGATATTTTGCAATACGAATGTTCTGTAAATAATATGAGATGAGATAGAATTTCTTTCTGTAAAAAACATAATATAGAGCTTCAAGCTTCTTCTCCCTTCGGAAATTACAGCAAAAACAAAGATAATGAATTATTACAAAAAATGTCCAAAAAATATGGTATTTCTATAAAAGCATTATTAGCTGCTTATCTCATTAATTATGAAATTGTTCCCATTATTGTTCCTGAATCTGAAGAAGAAATAGGAGAAATAATTAAATCTAAAGAAATCAAAATTTCTGAAGAAGATCTTAAGCTTCTTGGAGGGCTAAATGAATATGAAAATCAAGAATTTGAAACAATTCAAATGGAATATCCTAAAGAAATGCAAACAGAAGGAGAAGAATAATGATTGAAAAGCAAGAAAAAAAAGTTCCAGAATTATGTTTTGAAATCAAAAATAAACAATATTTATGTAATATTGGGGATAATATAATTTCTAATTTTTTAGATCAATCGGAGGGAGATGAATTAAGTTTTGATAAGGTTTTGATGTGAAAGGGGGAAATTGGATCTCCTTATCTTCCTGATTTAGAAGTTAAATGCAAAGTAATTAAGCATTTAAAATCCAAAAAAATTAATATCATTCATTTAAAATCTCAAAAGAGACATAGAAAAAGAATGGGTTTTAGAGCTAAGAATACTATGCTTCAAATTTCTTCAATAAATAAAACTCCTAATAAGAGCAAATAATTTAAATGGAAAAGCCTAGTTTACAAAGACATTTCTTTTCCGGCACATATACTGAGTATATGGATGGTAGAAATAGAATAGCAATTCCTTTGGTGTGAAGACATATTTTAAAAGACAAGGCAATAATTACTAAAGGACAAGATGGTTGTTTATGTTTATGGACAAAAGAATTTTTTGAATATTATGCGAGAAGAAGAATAGATATTTGTCAATTGGAAGGAGAATTGGAAGCAGTACAAAGATTACTTATTGGTTCTTCCAAAACTTTAGATATAGATTCTAAAAGTAGAATGTGCATTCCTGATGATTGATTAGGTTCTTTTGATGCCGATAATGAAATGTATTTTATGGGTGTGGGAGATTATATTGAGATTTGAACTAAAGATTTACTTAATGGCTGGAAAGAAGATCAAATTATTAAACAAAGCAAAAAAAGACGAATGGAATAAAAATTTTTTCCCCCAAATAGGGGGAAAAATATAAATTTCCATTAAAAATGGAAAAAATTCATATTCCTGTAATGTTAAAAGAAGTTTGTGAAAATTGAATTCTTTCTCCTGATGGATGATATATTGATTGCACATTTGGTTGTGGAGGCCATTCAAAAGAGCTTTTAAAAAATTTATCTGAAAAAGCTCATTTAGTAGGAATAGATATTGATCCGAAAGTTATTCCTTTTGGAGAAAAATTAATGAAAGAAGATTGTAGATTTCAATTTTTGAATAATAATTACACTTTTATTCGAAATTATTGAATCAATAATAAATTACCTTTAGTTGACGGAATTCTTTTTGATTTAGGATTATCTACTCTCCAACTAAAAGATGAATTTAGATCTTTTAGTTACAATAGCCCTTCTTCAAATCTTGAGATGAGATTTGGAGTAGAAGGAAAAAATGTTTATGAAATACTGAATAATTATTCAGATAGAAAATTAAATAAATTATTTAAAAAATACGGAGAAATTAAGCAAGCTGAAAAATTAGTTAAGAAAATTATTGATTTCAGAAAAAAAAGTCCAATAATTGAGATCAATCAATTAAAAGAAATTGTGGAAAAAAGTGGTCTTTTAAATGCTAGAAAAAATAAAAATACAATGAAATTAATTTTTCAAGCTCTAAGAATAGAATGTAATAACGAATTAAACTGCTTCAAAGAGGCTTTAGAGCAAGCTTCTAAATTATTAAAAATCAATGGTAAACTTTTAATAATTTCTTTTCAATCTTTAGAAGATGAAATTATTTTGAATTGAAAAAAGAAAAACTCTGTTTATATAAAAATACCCGAGATGGGGGAAATAATTCCCCCTAATTTTTTATTAAAGTTTAATTCTCCCCTGCTGCCAAGTAGAGCTGAAATTGAAAGAAATTGATCATCAAGAAGTGCAAAACTATGAGTTTTTACAAAAAATAAATAAAATTTTATGCCTTTTTAGCTTTTAAAAGTAATAAATAATTGAGAAGAGATTTAAAAAAATATGAGTTATCTTACTTTCAAAAATCGAGGAAAATTATTGGAAGAATTAATGTTAAAAACTTCAGAATACTATAGAATCAAAAAAGTTGCTTATTTAAGAAAAACTAATCCTGATTTCAGTCATGTTACGTATAAAAAACGAAATATTTTTGATGCTTTATCTAAATCTTCTTTTCAGGTTAAATTGATCTCAAAAGGGGATTTAGATTTTTATGGAGTTTATCTAGGTAAATATTTTTCTATTGAATTAAAAGAAACAAAAGAAAAAAATTTCAATTTCTCTTTAATTAAGCAACATCAATTATCCCAAATGGAAGAAATTAATTTTTGCGGAGGGCATGCACTTTTATTGATTCATTTTTTTCACTCAGAATCATCTTTTTGAGTGCTCACTTATTCGCAAATTTTAAAACTTCATTTAGAAAATAAATTAAAAAAGATTGGAATAGAAGAACTTAAAAAAATTAAAGCTTATGAATTACAGATAGTTTATCCAGGAATTTTAAATTTAAATTCAGTTATGAACTTAATACTCAAAGATAACTAAACCTTAATTTTTTCTTCTATGATTTTCAATTGCTCAAATAACTTTAATATAGGAGAATTTAATTTAACTCGTTGCTCTAAATCTTCTCTATTTTTAAATATTCCTCCTCTTTTTCTTTCCGCTTCTATTTGATTAGCAGTTATATTACCTAATCTAGAAATAGAAGAAAAAGGGAGTAGAATAGTCCTATTTTTTGCATCTGGTTTAAAT